>JAYTIR010000442.1:0-1811 GCA_043731765.1 Burkholderiales bacterium | reverse complement strand
GATGAAGTTCGCCCCCCCGGCGAACCAGCCGATCCTCGTCGTCCTGCCTCCCGACGGCAACGTCGCGAAGGAAAGGGTCGTCCTCGACCCCAACGTTCTCGACAAGAAGGGCCGCACGACGATCGACTTCTACAAGGCGTCCTACGACGGCAAGCGTGTCGTGGTCTCGCTGTCGGAAAACGGCAGCGAAGTAGGCACCGTGTATGTATACGATGTCGCGACGCGCAAACGGCTGCCCGACGTCATTCCGGGCGTGAACTATCCGACCGCGGGCGGCAGCGCTGAGTGGGCGCCGGACAACAGCGGCTTCTACTACACGCGCTATCCGCAGGAAGGCGAGCGGCCGGCAGCCGACCGGCAGTTCTACCAGACGGTGTGGTTCCACCAGCTCGGCACGCCGACAAGCACGGATCGCTATGTCATCGGTCGCGACTTCCCGCGCATTGCCGAGATTGCCCTTCAAGGCAGCCGCGACGGCAAATACCTGCTTGCCGATGTGCGCAATGGCGACGGCGGCGAAATCGCCTTCCACGTGCGCGACGTCGCAGGACAATGGACACAGGTTGCCAGCTTCACCGATGGCGTCAAGCAGATGGCGTTTGGCGAGGACGGCCGGCTGTACGCAATGACGATCAAGGACGCGCTGCTCGGCCGGATCGTCGCGATTCCTCTCGATCGTCCCGCGCTTGCAAACGCGATCGTCGTCGTTCCGGAAGCGAACATCGTTGCCGAAAGCGTTACGCCGACGAAAACGCGGCTCTACGTCAAATACCGTGATGGGGGCCCGTCCGCGGTGCGCATGTTCGGCCTCGACGGCAAGCGCTTGGGCGACGTCCCGGCCGAGCCGGTGTCCGACATCGGCATTGGCGTCCGGTTGACCGGCGACGACATCATGATGCGCACGATGAGCTACCTGTCGCCGCCCACCTGGTTCCGCTACGAGGCCGCGCGCGACCATCTCGTGCCCACGCAACTCAACGGCAAGCCAAAGTACAACCTTGCGGACGCCTCCGTGGTCCGCGACGTCGCGGTATCCAAGGACGGCACGAAGATCCCGATCAGCATCCTGTACCGCAAGGGCATGAAGCGCGACGGGCGCAATCCGGTGATCCTCTACGGCTACGGCGGCTACGGCGTCAGCATGCAGCCGTATTTCAGCGCCATGAACCGGCTCTGGCTCGACTATGGCGGCGTCTTCGCGGTTGCAAACGTGCGCGGCGGAGGCGAATTCGGCGAACCGTGGCACCTGGCAGGCAACCTCACCCGCAAACAGAACGTGTTCGACGACTTCGACGCGTGCATGCGCTACCTGACGGCATTCAAGTACACGAGCGCGGACCGGCTGGCGATCATGGGCGGCAGCAACGGTGGCCTGACAATGGGCGCGGCGCTGACGCAGCATCCGCAGTCGATGCGTGCGGTGGTGAGCCAGGTCGGCATCTATGACCCGCTGCGCTGGGAGACACAGCCGAACGGCGAATTCAATACGACGGAGTTCGGCTCGGTCAAGGATGCGGCGCAGTTCAAGGCGCTCTACGACTACTCGCCGTTGCTCAATGCCCGCGATGGCGTCGCCTATCCGGCCGTGCTGTTCACCACCGGCGAGAATGATGGCCGGGTCGCGCCTTACGAATCGCGCAAGATGACTGCGCGGGTGCAGGCGGCGACGTCGTCGAAGTATCCGGTCCTTCTGCGCACGGAGGCCAACGCCGGGCATGGCATCGGCACCGCGCTGTCGACGAGAATCGAAGAGGAAGCCGATACCTATGCATTCCTCGTGGACCAGCTCGGGATCAAAGGACCGGTGACGG
>JAYTIR010000441.1:0-2140 GCA_043731765.1 Burkholderiales bacterium | reverse complement strand
GCGTCTTGGCGGCAGTACGCGCAGAAATCGAGCGCCGCGGCGGCTGGATTCCGTTCGCGGGTTACATGCAAGTTGTTTTGTACGCCCCGGGTTTGGGCTACTACGTCGCCGGTGCGCGAAAGTTCGGCGCTGCAGGCGATTTCGTCACCGCGCCGGAGACCACTCCTCTGTTCGCGCAGGCGCTTGCCGTCCAGCTTGGGTCGATCCTCGCCGCCACGGCCATGCGCGAGATCGTGGAGTTTGGCGCAGGCAGTGGGGCCCTCGCGGCCGACCTGCTGAACGCGCTCGCAAACCTCGAAGCGTTGCCCTCGCGCTACGCGATCCTCGAGGTCAGTCCCGATTTGCGCGAACGCCAGCGCGCCACGATTGCGCGCCGCGCGGCCGACCACGCCGCCCGGGTCGAGTGGCTCGACGCTCTGCCCGCGACGATCGACGGTGCGGTCGTGATGAACGAAGTGCTCGACGCCATTCCTCCACACCTGATTTCGCGACGACGCGGCGAGTGGTTCGAACGCGGCGTGGCAGGCACCGACACGTTGCGTTGGGAGGACCGGCCGCTGACGGACGAATGGTTGCGCGCGTCCGCAGCCGGGCGATTTCCGGCGACCGGTGACTACTCGAGTGAAATCAATCCGGCGGCGGAAGCGCTGATCGAAGATGTTGGACAGCGCATGACCGCGGGTGCTTTGCTGGTCATCGACTACGGGTTTCCGCAATTGGAGTTCTATCACGTCCAACGTAGTGACGGGACATGGATGGGCCACTATCGCCATCATGCGCACTCGGATCCATTTCTCTGGCCGGGTTTGTCCGATCTGACCGCGCATGTCGACTTCACTGCCATTGCGCTGGCGGGGGAACGAGCAGGATTACAGGTGGCGGGCTACGCGCCGCAGGCCGCGTTCCTGTTAGGCTGCGGCATCCTGGACCGACTGCGCGAGTGCGGCGATCCGAAGTCCATGACGTATCTGCGCGAAGCCGTCGCCGTGCAGAAGCTGACCTCGCCCGCCGAAATGGGTGAGTTGTTCAAGGTTCTTGCCTTGGCGAAGAGCGAAGCTATCGCGTGGCCGGGATTCGCAGTGGCCGACCGGTCGCATCGGCTGTAATCTCACCATGACCTATTCCGTCGATCCTGACATCACGATTGCGTCGACCCTCGACAGCGCGTTCTATCGCGACGAGGCGTGCGCTCGCGCCTGTATCGCGGCGGCCGCAATTCGCCCGCGCGCGAACGAGGCGTGCATCATTCTCACCGGCTGCTGTATGAATTCCTGCGCCAGGAAAAATATGCTGCGCCGCTGTTCCTGGTCTCCGGCCCCGAGCTCGTCATCGAATGCTGTCGCGCCGGGGTCTCGGTACCTTCCCTGCGCTGAACGAGCGTACAAGCCTGGGATTCGAGGCGTGGCTCACGACGATCCAGGAGCGCCTCGCCCGCTCCGAAGACGCCTTCAAGGCCATGCTGCTCGCGTCCGGATCAAGTGACGTGATCTACACGGCATCGATTTCCGGCGTCGACGACGTGCCCGAGCGCCCGCGACCTGTGCAGGAGGCTCGTGCAGGAATACGACGCGGCTGCCGATCTGCTGCGACCAACCTGACCGACGTCCCGGTCAATATCCAGCATCCGCGACATGTTTCCACATCAATATAAGGAACGCCACGCATGGGTCCGCTGAAAGGTGTGCGCATCGTCGAATTTGCCGGCATCGGCCCTGCGCCGTTTGCCGCGATGGTGTTGGCCGACCTGGGCGCCGACGTCCTCTTCGTCGACCGCAAGGTTCCGAATCGGAACACCCGCGGCCTATCGTTCTTCAATCTCGGGCCATACGCGTTGCTCAATCGCGGCAAGAGGACGATTGCGCTTGACTTGAAGCAGCCGGCAGGCGTGGAAGCTGCGCTGCGAATGGTTGCATCTGCCGACGCGCTGATCGAGGGCTTTCGGCCGGGTGTCATGGAGCGCAATGGCCTTGGCCCCGACGTCTGTCTCTCCCGCAACCAGCGTCTTGTCTATGGCCGGATGACCGGCTGGGGCCAGAGCGGGCCGCTCGCGCTGGCGGCGGGACACGACGTTAATTACCTCGCGCTTTCCGGCGCGCTGTCGCTCGGTGCGCCACCGGGGGGACAACCCTGGGCGCCGCCG
>JAYTIR010000440.1:0-2774 GCA_043731765.1 Burkholderiales bacterium | reverse complement strand
TTCGATGCCGGTGTCGTGTTCGTGATGACCTCCAACTATCCGCCGAAGGGCCTGTGGCCGAACGGCCTCCATCGCGAACGCTTCCTGCCGGCGATCCGGCTGCTGGAGCAATGGCTCGACGTCCTCGAGGTCGACGCCGGTGTCGACTACCGGTTGCGGACGCTGGAGCAGGCCAAGGCCTTTCATGTTCCCGCCGGACCGCTGGCCGATGCCGCGCTCGAGCGTGCGTTCGACGCGATGTGCTCCGGGCCGGACGAAGTTCCGAAGCTGGTCATCGAGCGGCGGACTCTGCCCGCGCGCCGCCGCGCCGGAAGCGCGGTCTGGTTCGAATTCGCCACGTTGTGCGGCGGACCCCGCTCACAGCTTGACTACCTCGAACTCGCGCGCCGCTTTGCGGTGATCTTCGTTTCGGGCATTCCGGTCATGTCGGCGCAGGATGGTGAGCGGGCGCGACGCTTCACGTGGCTCGTGGACATCCTGTACGATCATCGCGTCAAGCTGCTCGCCTCGGCCGAGGCACCGGCGGCAGACTTGTATTTCGCCGGCCCCAATGCCCGTGAATTCCCCCGCACCGTGAGCCGGCTGGCTGAAATGCGCACGCGCGAATACATGGCGTTGCCGCACCTGGCCGGCGATGCGGCCACCTCTTCCACTGCCGATGCTGTCTGACCTTGCCCCGCCAACGATTGCCCCCAAGGAGACTCCCGTGCACAAATTCAAGGCCTATCGCACGTTCGAGGAAAACAAAGTCGTCTCGAGCCGGTTTGTGGAAATGACGATCGACGAACTCGACCCCGGCGAGGTGATCGTCAAGACCAAGTATTCGACGATCAATTACAAGGACGCGCTGTCGCACAACGGCGCCGGCCGGATCATGCGCAAATATCCGACCAATGCGGGAATCGACGTGGCCGGCACGGTCGAGGTGTCCGCCGACACGCGCTTCAAGGCGGGTGACAAGGTGATCGTCACGGGCTATGACCTCGGGGTCGCGCAGGACGGGGGCTACGCGGAACACGTCCGGGTGCCGGCCGACTGGGTGGTACGGCGGCCGGAGAGCATGACGGCGTTCGATGCCATGACCCTGGGCACCGCGGGCTTCACCGCCGCGCTGGCCGTCATGCTGATGGAACACAATGGACTCAAGCCATCGGCCGGACCCGTAGCGGTCACGGGCGCGACAGGGGGCGTGGGTTCCGTCGCAATCGAGATTCTCCGGAAAATCGGCTATCACGTGGTTGCGATCACCGGCAAGCCGGAAGAGGCGGCCTATCTCAAGGATATCGGCGCGTCGGAAGTTCTCCTGCGGCAATCGCTCGATCTCGCGAATATCCGGCCGCTCGGCAAGGCGACGTGGGCCGGGGCGGTAGACAACCTGGGCGGGGACCTGCTCGCGTCGCTCCTGTCCACCATGATGATTGGCGGAACGGTGGCGGCGGTCGGGCTCGCGGCGGATTTCAAGCTCAACACGACGGTGATGCCGTTCATCCTGCGCGGCGTGCGGCTGCTCGGCGTGGACAGCGCGAATTGCGACATGTCGATTCGCCAGAAGCTCTGGAACAAGCTGGCCGTCGAATGGCGCCCGGACCGCGTCCACGACCTCGTGCGGACCATCGATTTTGACGAACTGCCGACCCATTTCGATCCTTATCTCAAGGGCCTCGTGCGCGGACGGACGGTCGTGCGCATCGCTCCCGATTCGCACGGGGGCTGACGGGCGATCCGGAGCAAGTGGCGATGCCCACGTATCGGGAGTTTCATCGCCGGTCGCTGGCCGACCGGGACGCATTCTGGCGCGACGAGGCGGCGCTCATCGATTGGCAGACTCCGTTTGCAACGGTGCTCGATTACACGCGGCCCCCGTTCGCGAAATGGTTTGTCGGCGGGCGCACCAACATCTGTCACAACGCGATCGACCGCCACCTCGCGACGCGAGGAGACCAGACGGCGGTCACCTACATTTCGACCGAAACCGGCGCGGTTGCACGCTACACATACCGCGAACTGCATGCCGAAGTGAACCGGTGCGCGGCCGTGTTGCAAAGCCTCTCCGTGGGTCGCGGCGACCGGGTGCTGATCTACATGCCGATGATTCCGGAAGCGATGTTCGCGATGCTCGCGTGCGCCCGCATCGGGGCAGTCCATTCGGTGGTGTTCGGCGGATTCGCGGCGGCGAGCCTCGCGACGCGCATCGACGACGCGCGGCCGAAGGTGTTGTTCACGGCGGATGCCGGCATGCGCGGCGGCAAGGCGGTGCCGTACAAGCACCTGGTGGACGAAGCGATGCGCCTCGCCGTCCATCCCCCGGCGTCGGTGGTGATCGTGGACCGCGGCATCGATCGGGATTTCGCACGCGTGGCCGGCCGCGATGTCGACTACGCGTCGCTGCGCGCGGCGCACATGAATGCCAGCGTCCCGTGCGCGTGGCTCGAGTCGAGCGAGCCGTCCTACATCCTGTATACCTCCGGCACGACCGGCAAGCCAAAAGGCGTGCAGCGCGACACCGGAGGCTACGCGGTCGCGCTGGCATCGTCCATGCGCCGCATCTTCAATGTCGCGCCCGGCGAGACGATGTTCACGACAAGTGACATCGGTTGGGTCGTCGGCCATTCGTACATCATCTACGCGCCGCTCATCAATGGCTCGACGACCATCCTGTACGAAGGGCTGCCGATCCGTCCCGATCCGGCCATCTGGTGGAAGATCGTCGCGGAACAACATGTCACGACGATGTTCAGCTCACCCACGGCGATTCGCGTGCTGAAGAAACAGGA
>JAYTIR010000439.1:0-2719 GCA_043731765.1 Burkholderiales bacterium | reverse complement strand
TCGCGCACGTACTCGTAATAGCGCACGAGGTTGTCGGCGAAGCGCTGGCCGCCGCGCGCGAATACCTCTTTGGCCTCCGCGAACGCCAGCAGCACGGTGTTCATGAAATCCGGCGAGCGTCCCATGAGACCGAAAGTCGCCTCGGACCAGAGCTGGAAGGCTGCGCGCCGCTTGACCAGATCGGCGTGATTACGCGGCGCCATGAAAGCCGTGCCGACCGGCTCGCCCGTGGAAGGCGAAGGATAGGTCAGCACTCCTGCGTGGACCGGGTCGTGCTGCATGTCGTATAGATGCGCGAGGCGCTGCACCGGGCGCTTGAACGCCGGATGGATGGTTGGATCCGCGATGCGCATCCCGCGCAGCCAGACTTCGCGCGGCCGGGTGCGCAGGCCTTCGATGAATTGTTTACCGGTCCTGACGGGCATGATTCCTCACTTATTTTGATGCGGCATGCATGACGCCCATGCCGACGATCCACTCCGGGATGGCTCGATAAAACTCGACGGTCGAATCGTATTCGCCCGCGCTCGACAGCGCGGCGAACGCGGCCTGCCAGGCGCGGATTTCCGGCCCCCCCGAGCCGCCTTCGCGGCGCACCTCGTCGTCGCTCATCCGGTCGAACGCCGCAAGGTCGCCGTGCGAAAGCAGGTCCAGGACGCGCGCGTCCCACGCCGGATTGAGCGGTTGGCACGGGCCTTCGCCGCGCGCCGAAGCACGCCCCGCTTCGATAACCCGTGCCTGTCTGGCGGCCACCGCCTCCGGGCCGGGATTGCGCCCGGCAATGAGGAACTCGCGCCGCGCGGCGTCGGCGGTCGCGATCTGCGGCAAGGGCGGGTCGTGCGAGAGCCCGCCCGAGCCGACGAACAGCACGCGCTTGCCAAGGCTCTTCGCATAGCGGCCGATCGCTTCGCCGAGCGCGCGCACGCGAACGAAACGCGGCAGCGGTGCGGCAGCGCAGTTGATGAAGATCGGCACGATCGGGTAGCGGTCGGCGGTGCCGACGGTGATCTGCCAGAACTGCGTAAAGCCGTGATCGACCACCATCCGGTAGGACAGCGCGACATCGACGCCGGCTTCCGACGCGGCGGCATGCGCGCCGAGCGCAATGTCCTGCGGCACGTTGAGCGGCCCTGAGTGGGTGCCGTAGTCGCCGATCGCGGACGTCTGGACGCCGACGCAGAACGGCGGCATCAAGTCGTAGAAGAATCCGTTGTAATGGTCGGGAGAAAACTGGAACACGAATTCCGGATCAAACGCGGTAATGCGGTCACCCAACCGTTTGAGTGCAGCGCGCACTTCTTCGCCGACGCCGTTGCCGAGTTCGGTGAACGGCATCAGCGGCGTGTGGGACGCGCAGGCCGCCTGCAGCATCGAGGCCATGACTTGTCTCAGCGCGGGTTGAAGCGGGTCGTGAATGCGGTCGCCGGTACTTCGTCCAGGAACCCGCCGCCCATCACTTCGTTGGCCATCCTGGCGAATTTTCCCAGCGACTTGATCGTGTCTTCGTTCCACGTGGTGGTGTAGTCGGCCAGGACGCGCTCGCGCAGGATCACTGTGCCTTTGGCGTCCAGGCCCAGCGCCTTGGCGTAGGGCTCAAAGACTTCCGGGTGGCTCTTCACGTAGGCAACCGACTCGATCCAGGCGCGTACGAACCCGGAGAGTGCCGCGGGCTGCTGGGCGATGAAATCGTCATTCGATGCGACGCCGATCCAGAGGAAATCTTCGCCGACCTTTTCCTTGTAGACGTCCGCCAGGTTGACTACCGAGCGGAAAGGACCCGATGCGATCGCCTTCGCGGCAAGCGGATCGAACAACAGGGCCGCCGCGATCTCGTTTTTCTCGACCAGGCTCGGCAGCAGCCCGGGACCCGCGTACTGCAGGTCGTTGGTTTTTGCCGGGTCGTAGCCGTAGTAGCGGCTCGCGAGCACGCGGAACAGCACGGTCGCCGTGCCCGCTGCCCCCGCGTACGATCCGACCCGATGGCCTTTGAGGTCACCGAGCGACTTGTAGGTCGAACCTTTGGGCGCGATGATGTCGAGCGACACGCCGCGGCCGACGGGGAAGATCATGGTGACCGGGAAGCCCTTGCTGCGGAACTGCGCGAACGCGGTCCAGCCGCCGAAGCCGACGTCCACCTGTTTGCCGCGGATCGCGGTGAAGAGGCCATCGAGCGTGGGATAGGTCGTGTATTCGACCGCGATCCCATGCTTCTTGTCGAAGCCCTGCTGGATCATTACGTTCGACGCGATGGAATTCAGCGCCTGCGCGAGATCGCCCAACCTCACCTTGACCGGGTCGGCGGCCTGCGCGGCGCCGGCTGCAATCGTCAGTGCGCATGTGGCCAATGCGGCCAGCGCTTTCCTGCTTGCGGTCATACTCATGGCATACCTCCAGGTAATTGCGATGCGGAATCGGGGTCGGACGTTTCCGCAGCCGCGAGGAAACGGCGCACGACGCCGCGATTGACGTTGAAGACCGCCGGGTCGTCATAGTCGCGCGGCCGGGGGACGCCGACCATGATCTCGTCGCGGATGCGGCCCTGGGCCATCACGAGGACGCGGTCGGCCAGGTAGGATGCTTCGTACGCGTTGTGGGTTACGAACACAATGGTCTTGCGGGTCTCGCGCCAGATGCGCAGCAAATCGACCCTGAGGCGGCGTGCCGTCAATTCGTCAAGGCCGCTGAAGGGCTCATCCATGAGCAGGATGCCGGGTTCCAC
>JAYTIR010000438.1:0-1616 GCA_043731765.1 Burkholderiales bacterium | reverse complement strand
AGCGTCTGCGCGATCAAGTGAAAGCGATTGCGGGGCTGCTGGAGGAGAAGGCCAGCATTCCGATGGTGCAGCAGCAGCTTCCATGGATACTCGAACTTCAGTCAGACGAATGGTGGCAGGATGTGACGGCGCCGATGCTGGAGAGCGTACGCAAGCGGCTCCGTGCGCTGGTCAAGCTCATCGACAAGCAGAAACGCAAGCCTATCTACACGGACTTCGAGGACGAGATGGGCGGCGAGGTCCCGATTGCCATGCCGGGTTTCGACGCGCCGGACACCTTCGAGCGTTTCCGCGCGAAGGCGCGGGCCTTCCTCAAACAACACGAGGACCACATCGCCATCCATAAGCTGCGCATGAACAAGGCGTTGACGCGGTCCGACCTGGACGAGCTCGAACGGATGCTGACGACCAGCGGTGTCGGCGTCGCCGGCGATGTGCAGAAGGCCAAAGTGGAGAGCCATGGCCTGGGGTTGTTCGTGCGTGCGCTGATCGGACTGGACCGCGAGGCGGCCAAACAAGCGTTCGCTGGGTTCTCCATTTACCGACGTCACGCCCAGAGGCCCCGATGGACTGTTCACCTCATCGCAACTGGATGAGCTGCTGGCAGTTCTCGACCAGGTGCGGGCGGCGGCGCTGGCAGCCTGACCGCTGCAACGTTGGAGCGCGGGGATGTCAACCGACCCTATGCGTTCTTTAGTCTAATGAGTGAAGCCGATCAGCGAATCGGCCATACGGAGCATCGCCATGACCGACGACAAGACAGCGAGCAGCGCACAAGGCTACCTGGACGATCCCCGCAACGCGAGCGTCCTGCTTTACGTCAACGGCGAATTCGTGCCACGCGACTGCGCGGTCGTGTCGGTGTTCGACGCCGGCTTCGCGCTGGGCGATGGTGTTTGGGAGGGCTTGCGCCTCATCCAAGGGAAGCTGATCTGCCTCGAAGAGCATCTCGATCGCCTGTACGAAGGCGCAAATGCAATCCGTATCGATATCGGCCACAGCCGCGACGAGATGAAGCAACTCCTGGCAGCCACGCTGGAGAAGAATGGTATGCATGATGGCGCGCACATCCGCCTGATGGTGACGCGCGGCCGCAAATCGACGGTGAATCAGGATCCGCGGTTCTGCATCGGCAAGGCGACCGTCGTCATCGTCGCCGAATACAAGCAGCCGAGTCCGGCGGTGAAGGAAAGGGGTTTGTCGCTGTGGACGTCGACGTTTCGCTGCAGCGCGCCCGATGTGTTCGACCTGCGGCTGAACTCGCACAGCCGGCTCAACCTGATCCAGGCGCTGATCCAGGCGATCGATGCAGGCGCCGACGAAGCGCTGATGCTCGATCCGCACGGTTTTGTCGCGAGCTGCAACTCGACCAACTTTTTCGTCGTGCGCCGCGGCGCGTTGTGGACCTCGACCGGGCGTTTCAGCTTCAAGGGGATCACGCGCGGCAACGTGGTCGGCATCGCTCGCGACAACGGAATGGCGGTCGCGGAGAAAGACTTCACGTTGGCGGAAACGTATGCCGCCGACGAGGCGTTCGTCACCGGCACGCTCGGCGGCGTGACGCCGGTTACGCGGATCGATGGCAGGCCGATTGGAAACGGTACGCCGGGCGAGTG
>JAYTIR010000437.1:0-4709 GCA_043731765.1 Burkholderiales bacterium | reverse complement strand
GATCTCGATCGCATCCTGGAACATCTCTTTGCGCATCAGGGGGCAGACGCACCGTCGCATATTGAAGACATCATGGGGGCAATCGATGTGCTGGAGCGCAATCCGCTGATCGGTCGGCCCGCCCGAGCGGATCTTAGGGAGCTTGTGATCGGGCGCCGCGCACGCGGTTATGTCGCGCTGTATCGATACGTTGCAGCACTTGATACGGTGTTCGTGCTCGCCATCCGCGGTCAGAATGAGGCGGGTTACACCAGAATGCAGGCTTGAGACGAAAGCCCCGTGGCACCGCTACGGCTTGACGAATCGAAGCGCGAACTTGTCGGTGGGAAACTTCGCGTCGCCGGAAGTGGTTTCGCGCATGTCGGCAGGGTCGCGCAGGAAGTTGCCTTCGGCTTCGAGGACGAAGCCCGCCTTCCGCACTTCCGCGACGACAATGGCCTGGTCGATGCGATGCAGGGTTTTCCCGGTTGAAATATCCGCACCCGCTTTGGCCGAATGATCAACTACGATGAAATGTCCGCCAGGTTTCAACGCCGCAAACAACCGTTGATTCATCTTGGCGCGGTCGACCGGAAGATACGTGATGTCGTGGTAGTTGTTGACGAGGGTGATCAGATCGAGCTTCGGCACTTGATCGGACACCGGATCCTCGAACGGACGGATCAGCACCACGAGATTGGGCTGCGGCTGGTCGGTGAGTCGCTTGGTCAGCGCCGCGCCCGGTTGTTCCCGCTGCGCCCACACCATACCGGTGGGGCCCACGGCGAGCGCCATCAACTGCGACGTGTACCCGCCGCCAGCCGAAACGTCGAGCACCTGCATGCCCGGCTTCACCAGGGTGAACGGAATGAACTCGGCGGGATGGCGCGACGCGTCCATGCGCCGATCCTGGTCCGTTCGGATCGGACTCGCGATGACATTCTGAGTGCGCGTGGCGGCGATGCGCGGGTCCTCCGCCGGTATCGTGGTGCATCCGCCGAGCGCGAACAGAAGGCCAACGACGAGGTGGATGAAGCCTTCGGTAACGGCGGCGCGGTGCAGACGCAATGACATCTTTGGCTCCCGATGAGAAAGTGCGGATGGGGGGAGGATGGTACCCCACGAGCGGGCGGCGAGGAGCGTTCGGGAGCGAAGTGAACGATTGGCGTATCAGTTTGGGCCGCGATAATCGAGCGTGGTGTCACGGCGCCATTTTCATGTGCGCCAGCTATCGCGGCGCATCAGCACCTCGCCAACGTCAACTTGATGCGCCACATGCTGCTCGGGCGAGTCAAGCGAGAAGCCCAGGCGCTCGAGCATGCGAATGGAGCGAAAATTCTCGCCCTTGAGCACGGCGAAAGAGCTGCGAACTCCATAGTGTTCGACAAGTTCAACCATCATGGCGGTGACAGCCTGGTGCGCAAGGCCGCGACCCCAGTAAGAGCTGGACAACTCGTAGGCGATGGCCGCGCGACCTTCCCGACGGACTGTCGCCTGGACATAACCGATGAGCTCGGAAGTTGGCAGGCGGATGACCCAGTTGAGCCATTGTTCGTCGCCGTCCGCCGAGAGCCTTGTTTCGAGTTTCGTGAACCGGGCGCGCAACCATTCAAGAGATTGTGGTGGTTCGTTTTCGTATTCGTAAATCGCCGGATCGCTGAGGACCACGAACATCTCCTCCGCGTGCGCTGCGGTCTGTGGCTCCAGCGTGAGTTTGTCAGTCGTGATGACGCGCATGTTCGCTCAAACCGACCTGACACCCAATTTAGTCCCGGGTGAAGTTGGAGTCCGTGTTTAAAGATACCTCGTTTTGGGATCGTGTCGCCGCCTTTGCCGCGAACTCCGCGGGGGTCAGGTTGCCGCATCAAGGACGGCCGCACGGAGCGCCGGGTTTAGTCCCTACGTGGATTAGCGTGCGCGGTTCAATCGATAAGAGCGCCGCAAGCAGTCCTGGAATCAAGGGGCGCAGCGCGTCGATTCGATTGTTCTTTGCCGCGATGACTTCAACGGCGATGGGCAAATCATTGAGGTTTTGCTGGTACGGCAAATTCTGATCCGCGGTGATCATGACCTCGAATCGCTCGGCAGCACGCCCGAGTAGTTCGCCGTTCCTCAATCCAGACCATCCCATTTTCTGGACGGAAATTACGTCGTGCCCGGATAGCTCAAAGGCCAGCTCGATGGGCAGCGATTCGTCAAGCAGGATGCGCATCCGGGGCAAGCGCCTCGCGTGCAAGTTTCAGGGCGGCGACAGCTTGTTCGCGCGTCACAGACGGAAACGACTTCAAGAATTCGTCGATTGAGTCGCCAGCTTCGAGATAATCGAACAAATTCTTGACCGGGACACGCGTACCTACGAAAACAGACGTGCCGCCAAGGATCTGCGGATCACGATGTACCACAATCTTGTCCATATAGGACCCCAACCTGTTGCGGGGAGCTTCATGATACGCCGTCAGGTTGCGAACGTGATCCATGGCCACCCGCGGCGATCCAGCTTCCTCCGCAGGGCTCCGCAAATGAAAACGCCGGCAGCGCGCCGGCGGTCCAGGAGAAGTGGTGGAGACGAGGAGGATCGAACTCCCGACCTTCGCATTGCGAACGCGACGCTCTCCCAGCTGAGCTACGTCCCCACGAGGGCCGTAATTATAGCCGGGGAGGTGGTATCCCGTAAACTTTGCCCGATTCCCGCGACAATCGTGGGGTTGGGATCGGGCTTGCCCGGCCCCATTCTTTCATTCCATGCATTGCTGTCCCCGGCCATGAACCACCTCCTCGATCTCCTGCAGTACTACGGATTGGCGTTCGTTTTCATAAACGTGCTGGCGTTGCAGGCCGGGCTGCCCGTGCCGGCGTATCCAACGCTGATCGTGACCGGCGCACTCGCGTCGCGCGGCGGATATTCGCTGCCCGCGTTGCTCGGCACGGCGGTCGCCGCGTCGCTGATTGCGGACCTCGCGTGGTATTCGCTTGGGCGTCGCGTCGGCGGACCGGTATTGCGCACGCTCTGCCGCATTTCGTTGTCGCCGGATTCGTGCGTACGGCAGACGGAGTCCATCTTCACGCGCTGGGGTGCGCGGTCGCTGATGGTCGCGAAGTTCGTTCCGGGTTTCGCGTCCGTCGCCACCGCGATGGCCGGCGTTCTGCGCGTCCCGCTGTGGCGCTTCATTCCGTCCGATGCGATCGGCGCGGCGCTGTGGTCGGGCGTCGCTATTTTCCTGGGCTACATTTTCCGCGATGCGGTCGACGACGTGCTCGGCGTGCTGCAAGCGTTGGGCACGATCGGCCTCGCATTGATCGTGCTTGCGTTTGTCGCGTATGTGCTGTGGAAATGGGTGCAGCGGAAGCGCTTCATCAAGCAACTCGTAATGGACCGCATCACGGTGGACGAAGTGCGCACGCTTATCGGCGAGGGACGCATGGGCATGCTGATCGACGTGCGGTCGCCGATGTCGCAGGAGATCACCGGGCGGATTCCGGGTGCCGTGACGGTCGACCCGCAGAACCTGAAGTTCGACCTGATCGCGGTGGCGCCGCAAAGCGAAGTGGTTGTGTATTGCGCGTGCCCGAACGAGGCGACGGCGGTCGTGGTGGCGAAGGCGCTCATGCAGCACGGCTTCAAGCGCGTGCGACCATTGCACGGCGGGATCGATGCGTGGATCGCCGCAGGTCACGACGTGGAGCGCTGAACCTGGGCGGCGAATTTCAGTGTGGATAAGCCGCGAGTGTTAGAGTTTCGTCTGTTTGCGACCGACGGAACCTACAATCATGACCAAGCACGCCATCTCCACTCCCGACGCACCCGCGGCGCTGGGGCCTTACTCCCAGGCCATTCGTGCCGGCTACACGGTCTATCTCTCGGGGCAACTGGGGCTCGATCCCAAGTCCGGGAATCTTGTCGATGGCATCGAGGCGCAAACGCACCAGGTTTTCAAGAATCTGCGCGCGGTCGCCGCGGCGGCCGGCGGCAGCCTGGACGACATGGTCAAACTGTCGATCCTGATGCAGAACTTGAGCGATTTCGCGAAGGTAAACGAAATCATGGCCGGCTACTTCAAGCAGCCCTACCCGGCGCGCGCGACGTATCAGGTGGCGGCGCTGCCGAAAGCCGGATTGATAGAGATCGAAGGCATCCTGGTTTTGACGAGCCGGCATGAATGAGCAAAGCGGCGACTCGGGAGAAGGCCGCGCTGCCTGCGAAGCCGGCCGGCCGCGGACTCGCTGACCAGCTCGCCAGGCTAGGGATCGCGCGCGATGCGGACCTGGTGCTGCATCTGCCGCTGCGCTACGAAGACCACACGCGCCTCACGCCGCTTTCGTCATTAGCGCCTGGCCTTTCGCTGCAGGTCGAAGGCGAGATCGTCAAGACGGACATCCAGTATCGGCCGCGCCGGCAGCTCGTGTGCCTGATCGCCGATCCTTCGCAGCGCGACGCACAACTCACCCTGCGCTTTTTCACGTTCTATCCCAGTCAGCAGAAAGTACTGGCACCGGGTCATCGCGTGCGCGTTTTCGGCGACGTGCGCGATGGCCATCTCGGACTGGAGATGGTCCATCCGCAATTCAAGGTCGTGACCGACGACACGCCGTTGTCCGACCGCCTGACGCCCGTGTATCCGACGACCGCGGGATTGGGACAGGACACCTTGCGCAAGGTGGTGGCACGAACGCTTGCCTCCGATCCCGCGTTGACCGCGGAGACGCTGCCGGAATGGCTGACGTCGCGCCGG
>JAYTIR010000436.1:0-4108 GCA_043731765.1 Burkholderiales bacterium | reverse complement strand
TTTATTCCGGCAGGGAAGATACGTCGGTCGTCTCCCCGAGGCCGTTGGTCCGGAACTTCGCGGCACCGCGATGGGTCTTTAGTCCGCTCGATGATCGGGCGAAGCGCATCGGTCCTTCCATTCCGTCGGGATACGACGACAGTTTTCGGTTCCACTGTCGCAGGACCACAACATTGCACGCGGTGAATTGCCCGGAATGCCTTTGCCGTCAAGGGTTTCCGGTGCGAAGTTGCCCCCTCGCGTGCTATCATCAATTGGATTTTTCCGAGCAATTTCAATCTCATACATCGTGGACGCCCCGGCCAGAAAACGCATAGGTGAACTGCTGATCGAGCGCGGCAAGCTCGACGCGGCCACCCTGGAACGCGCGCTGCGATTGCAGCAGGAGTCCGGCGAAAAGCTGGGCGCGTTGCTCGTCACGCTCGGCGTGGTCGCCCAACGCGATGTCGCCGAAGCGCTGGCGGCGCAACTCGAACTGCAGCTGGTCGAAGTCGCCGGCTACCCGGAATTTCCGATTCTCGAGGAGCGCGTTTCGCCGCGGTTCCTGCGCGAGACGCGCGCGCTGCCGGTGCGCGAGGACGAATCCGAAGTGGTACTCGCCATGGCCGACCCGACGGACGCCTACACCATCGGCGCGTTCGAGATGGTCACCGGTCGCGCCGTGCGGCCGATGGTCGCCATTCCCACCGAACTCGAAGCCGCGCTCGAGCGGCTCTACGGCAGCGGCAAGTCCGCGCAAAGCCAGTTGATCGGCGACGTCGAAACGCGCGTGGACGAACTCGCGTTCGACGCGGATGTGCAGCAGTTGAAGGACCTCGCGTCCGAGGCGCCGGTCATCCGCCTCGTGAGCCTGCTCATCACCAATGCGCTCGACATGCGCGCGTCCGACATCCACGTCGAACCTTTCGAAAACAAACTGAACGTGCGCTATCGCGTCGACGGCGTGCTGCACGACGTCGAATCACCGCCCAAGCGCCTGTCCGCGGCCGTGATTTCGCGGATCAAGATCATGGCCAACCTCGACATCGCGGAACGCCGCTTGCCGCAGGACGGCCGCATCCGGCTGCGCGTGCAGGGCAAGGAGATCGACCTGCGCGTGTCCACGGTGCCGACGATGCACGGCGAGTCGGTGGTGATGCGGATCCTCGACAAGGGCGGCGTCGCGCTCGATTTCCACAAGCTGGGTTTCGAGGACGACACGCTGAAACTTTTTCTCGACGTGCTGATGGAGCCGCACGGCATTCTGCTGGTCACGGGCCCGACGGGTTCCGGCAAGACGACCACGCTGTACACCGCGCTCGACCGTCTCAATCAGCCCGACGTGAAAATCCTCACCGTCGAGGACCCGGTCGAATACCAGATGGTCGGCATCAACCAGATCCAGGTGAAGCCGCAGATCGACCTCACCTTCGCCAATGCGTTGCGCTCGATCGTGCGCCAGGACCCGGACGTCATCATGATCGGCGAAATCCGCGACCTGGAAACCGCGCAGATCGCCGTGCAGTCGGCGTTGACCGGTCACCTCGTGTTGTCGACGGTGCACACCAACGATGCCTCGTCGACGGTGAACCGCCTGCTCGACATGGGAGTGGAAGATTACCTGCTCACGTCGACGGTGATCGGCATTCTTGCGCAGCGGCTGGTGCGCAAGCTGTGCCCTGATTGCAAGGAGTCGTATCACGCGCTTCCGGAAGTCGTGGAGCAGTTGGGCCTCGCTAAATTTGCGGGCACCACCGACATGACGCTGTTCCACGCCAAGGGCTGCGCGCAGTGCGGCCAGACCGGTTACCTGGGCCGTTTCTGCATTCTGGAAATGCTGCCGATGACCGATCCGCTGCGCAGCCTCGTCATGAAGCACGCGAACTCGAACGAACTCAAGGCCGAGGCGCAACGCGGCGGCATGCTGACGATGTACGAGGACGGCATGCGCAAGGCGATTCGCGGCGACACCACGTTCGAGGAAGTCCTTCGCGTCACGCGCGAGGCTTGAGGATGCCCTTTTACCGCTACCGTGCCGTCAATCCGGCGGGCGAAGTTGCCGTCGGCGAACTTGACGCGGCCAACGAAGCGGAGATCGTCGATCGTCTGCGCGATCAGGGCCTGATGCCGATGCACATCGCCTACGCCGCAGGTGGCGGCACGCTGTCCGCCGGCACTTCGGCGGCACGCGAATCCGGCGCGGAACGGCGCGCGTGGTTTCAGTCGAAGAAGGTGACGCGCGACCAGCTGCTTGCGTTCACGCGCGAACTGGCCACGCTTCTGCACGCCGGCATGACGCTCGACCGCGCGCTCGAAGTCCTGATCGGGCTCGCGGCCACGCCAGCGGTTGCCGGTTTGCTGCAGGGTGTTCGCGACGATGTCCGCGGCGGCAAGGCGCTGTCGCAGGCGCTTGACGCGCGGCGCGAAGTTTTTTCCCGCTTCTACATCAGCATCGTGCGCGCTGGCGAAGCGGGAGGCGCGCTCGGCGTCGTCCTGCAGCGGCTTGCCGACACGATGGAGCGCAACAAGGAACTGCGCGATACGGTGAAGTCAGCACTCATCTACCCGGTGATACTGGTCTGCGTTGCGGTGGCGTCGGTGATACTGCTGCTGTCGTGGGTCGTGCCGCAGTTCGAGTCGACTTTCGCGCAGGCCGGCAAGGCGCTGCCGTTGGCAACACAGGTCGTGATCTTCGTGGGCAAGTTCCTGAAGGAATGGTGGTGGGCGATGCTGGCCGCGGTCGTGCTGGCACTCGCGTGGTTCCGCCGCCGCGGCAACAACCCTGCGATACGGTTGAAGCGCGATTCGCGGCTGCTGCGTACGCCACTCCTGGGCGATCTCCTGGCAAAGGTCGAAGTGGCGCGTTTCGCGCGCACGCTCGCGACCCTGCTGGGAAATGGCGTCACGTTGCTCGGCGGCTTGGGAATCGTGAAGGAAACGATGACCAACACCATGCTTTCCGGCGCGCTCGAAGGCGTGATCGCGAAGCTGCGCGAGGGCAAGGGCTTCGGCCGCCCGCTCGCGGATACCAATATATATCCGCGTCTCGCGATCCAGATGATCCTGGTGGGCGAGGAGTCCGGGCGCCTCGAGGAAATGCTCGCGCGGGTCGCCGATGTCTACGACCGCGAGGTGCAGGTGGCCGTCAAGCGGTTCCTGGCGATTCTCGAACCGGCGCTGATCCTCGGTTTGGCAGTGCTCATCGGCGGGATCGTGCTGTCGATCCTGCTCGGCGTCCTGGGCATGACCGAACTTGCGGGCACCTGACGCGTCCAAACACTCCACGTATAGCGACCAGCACAGGAATGATCATGACCAACTTCAAACATCGGTACCCGCGGGAACGCGGCATGACGCTGATCGAAATCCTCGTCGTGCTGGTCCTGATCGGGGTCGTGATGGGCATCGTCGGCAGCAAGTTCATCGGCCAGGGCGAAAAGGCGAAAGCCGATGCCGCCAAGATAGAAATCAACCAGATCGGCAACACGCTCGATCTCTACAAGCTCGAGGTCGGTCAATATCCGACGACGTCGGAAGGCCTGCAGGCGCTGATCACCGCGCCGTCGGGTGTGCCGAACTGGAACGGTCCGTACTGGAAGAACACGACGCTGCCGAAGGATCCCTGGGGCCATGAATACAAGTACAGCTCGCCCGGCACGCACGGAACCGCCTACGACATCGTTTCGCTCGGCGCCGACGGCAGGGAAGGCGGCGAAGGACCCAACAAGGACATCACGAGCTGGTGACCGCCCCGCGGTCCTACGCTCTGTCAAAACATGCGCGCGCGCGCCGGCTTCTCGATGATCGAACTGCTGGTCGTCCTCGCGATCATCGCGGTGGCGTCGGCGCTGATCATGCCGATGTTCGGCAAGGGCGTGTCGACCACGGAGTTGAAGAGCGCCGCGCGCCAGCTGGCTTCCGGCCTGCGCCTGGCGCGCAGCGAAGCGCTTTCGCAGCGCCGCGAGACTTTTCTCGTTCTCGACGTCGCGGGCCGCCGCTTCAAGGTCGACAAGGATCCGAAGGAATACCCGCTGCCGCGCGACATCGAACTCAAACTCTTCACCGCACAGAAGGACCTGGTCGACGAAAAAATCGGATCGATCCGCTTCTTCCCCGACGGCGGCAGCAA
>JAYTIR010000435.1:0-4187 GCA_043731765.1 Burkholderiales bacterium | reverse complement strand
AGGATCCGACCGCGCGCATCGACGAGCGAGGCGATCGCGTTGGCGAGGATCGTGCCGGGGTTGGCGAGCAAGCCACCCCAGTTGCCGGAGTGATGGCCGCCTTCGCGTAAGGAGACGGTCAGGTCGAAGTTGAGCGCGCCGCGCGAGCCCAGAAATATCGTCGGCCGCGCCGCGTTCAAGCGCGGTCCGTCAGAGGCAACGAACACATCGGCGGCCAGCGCGACGCGTTCCCGTTCGCACACTGCGCGAAGACCCGGCGATCCGGTTTCCTCGCCAGTCTCCATCAGCCACTTCACGTTGAAGCCCAGCCGTCCGCGCACGGAAAGAACCTGCCCCAATGCGGCAACGTTGATGCTGTGCTGGCCCTTGTTGTCCGCAGTTCCACGGCCATACCAACGATCGCCGTCTACGGTCAGGGACCAGGGTGAGAGACCCGCGCGCCATTGCGCGTCGTAACCCAGCACGACATCGCCGTGACCGTACATCAGGACGGTCGGGAGGGCATCGTCTTCGTGGCGCGCGGCAAGCAGAAACGGGCCGGCCCCTGCCACACTGTTTTCGACGATGCGAAACAGAAAGCCGTGCGCGGCGAGCGACGGCCCGATTTCGTCCGCGAGATAGCGGTGCAGCTCGGGAAGGGAGTCCTCGCGCTGGCTTTCGGTGCGGTGCGCCACCCGCCGCCGCAAGGCATCGAGCAGATGGCCGTCGTCGAACCAGCTTTGCGCGGCCGCAATGGCGTCTTGCCGGGTCGGCATGCCTGCGATGTTACAGCAATCGATGTTACCGAAATGAGCGGCGCAGTGGGCGCTCGCAGGGAGAGTTACATTGACGCCGCAATCCCGGTCATTTCGCGCAGGTGCCTCAGCAATTCATCTTCCTGGTAGGGTTTGCCAAGGTACAGGTCCACACCGAGTTCGGCGGCGCGACTGCGGTGCTTTTCCGCCGTGCGTGACGTGATCATGATGATCGGGATGTTCACGTATTTGGGGTCGCCCTTGATCGTCTTCGCGAATTCGAAGCCGTCCATCCGCGGCATTTCGATGTCGAGCAGGATGACGTCGGGCACCTGCTCGCTCAGAAGCTGCAAGGCGTCGACGCCGTCCTTGGCCGTGGTCACGGCGAAACCTTCGCGCTGCAGCAGGCGGCTCGTGATTTTGCGCACCGTGAGCGAATCGTCGACGATCATCACCAGCGGTTGTGTCGGCACGACGGCGACAGGCGCACGCGGCCGGTCGCCGACCGCGCGTTCATCGTGGTCCGCGTCGTATTTCCGGACATCGGCGCGCCCGGCCAATTGCACCGGATTGATGATGAGCACGATCTCGCCCGAACCCAGCACGGTTGCGCCCGAGATTCCGGACACCCGAGCCAGTTGCGGGCCGATGTTCTTCACGACGACTTCCTGGGTCCCGACCATTTCGTCGACGTGGACGGCAGCGTACGTCTTGCCGCTGCGCAGCAGCAGCACCGAGTTGTAGCGCCGCGTTTCCGGGTTATGCACCGTATCGCCGAGCAGGCGCGGGAGATAATGGAACGGGTATTCGCGGCCATGCCATTCGACTTTGCGCTGGATGTAGAGGTCGAGCAGCGCCTGGCTCTTGATTTGCTGGACCTGCTCGACCATTGGCGCGGGCAGAGCCCACAGGCGGCCGCCGGCGCGAATAAGCACCGCCTGCGCCACCGCCAGCGTCAGCGGCATGGTCAGCGTGAACTGCGTGCCTTTGCCCAGCGTGGTTGACACTTCGACCCGTCCGCCCAACGCGGCAATTTCGGCGCGCACGACGTCCATGCCGATGCCCCGGCCGGAAATCTGCGTGACCTTCGCCGCCGTGGAAAAGCCCGGCTGGAACAGAAATTCGACGAGTTGCGCATCGGTGGGCACGACGGCGGCGGCGAACAGGCCAAGCGAGCTGGCGCGTTCGCGCACCCGCGCGAAATCCACGCCGGAACCGTCGTCGGCGAGGTCGATCACGACTTCGTTGCCGACCTGGCGCACCGTCAGCGAAATTTCGCCGGTCTCGAGCTTGCCGGCCTTGGTACGCGCGTCCCGCGCCTCGATTCCATGGTCCAGCGCGTTGCGCAGCAGGTGCTCCAGCGGGCCGACCAGTTTTTCCAGTACCGAACGGTCGAGCTCCACCTTGGCGCCGTGAATTTCGAGGTTGGCGCGCTTGTCCAGCTCTTTCGCGGTCGACCGCAGGATCCGGTACAGGCGCTCGGAAAGACTGCCGAAAGGCACCGTGCGGATGGAGAACAGGCGCTGCTGCACTTCGCGCGACAATCTCGCCTGCGCCAGAAGGGCGGCATCGGCATCGTCCAGGTTCTTGAGCAGCGAGTGTTGCACGGTGGAAACGTCGTTGATGCCCTCGGCCAGCGACCGCGTGAGTTCCTGGAAGCGCGTGTACCGGTCGAATTCGAGCGGATCGAAATCGCCGGGCTGTTCCTGCATCAGCGACATCTGTGACTGGATCTGCGATTCCGCCTGTATTTCGATCTCGCGCATTTGCGCGCGCAGCCGGATCACGCTGTTGGTCAGTTCGAGCAGGTTCGACTTCAGGGAACGCAATTCACCTTCGACGCGCGCGCGGGCGATGGCAACTTCGCCGGCTTCGTTGACGAGCCGGTCGATGACGTCGGCGCGGACCCGCAGCTGTGCGCGCACGCCGATCTCGAGTTCGGGCGTTGCCTCGGCCTGCGTGGGCACAACGGCGGCGGGGACAACCGGGGACGCAAGTGGTACGACGAACGGACGTTCCGCGACCGGTTGTGCGGGCGCCGGAATAGCGATCGGCGCAGCAACCACCGCGGTCGCCACCGGCTCTTCGTCCGGGGATTCGGCCACCCACGGCAAACGCGTATTGGCTTCGCCGCTGCGCAAGCGGTCGAGCACGAACGCAATTCGGTCGAGCGCCGTTTCAAGCGTCTCGAAGAGTTCGGGCGAAGCACTTCCGTGCACGTCGGAGAACGCCAGGTGCGATTCCATGAGGTGGGTAAGTTCGCCCAGCCGCATCGCGCCGGCCATGCGCGCGCTGCCCTTGAGCGTGTGCAACGTGCGGCGCAATTCGGCAACCGCCTTGCCATCGTTCGGGTTGCGCCTCCATGCGCGCAACTCCTCGCCGGCCTGCGGGAACAGTTCCGCCGCTTCGTCCAGGAATATTGGCAAGACCTGTTCGTCCACGTCGTCGCGAATCGTGGCCAGCGGGTCTTCCTGCGCCAAAGGCAAAAGGATTTCGTCATGGTACGGCGCCGGCGTTACCGCTTCGGAAGCGGTGTGAGTGTCACCAACGTGAGCACCAACATGCGCGGCAACCGGCACGACAACCAGCGTCGGCGTCTCTTCCTGCTGGCGGGCCGTGGCGGCGGCCGCGGCCTCGGCGTCCGGCGCGCGACTCGCCGTGTCCTGCCGCAGCTCGTCCAATTCGGCCTGTATCAGGGCTGCTTCCGTTTGATCGCCCGGCGTGAATGCCTCGCGAGCCGCGACCCGGTGCACGAATTGGGTAAGTCCGGCGACCGCCCGCACCAGGACCGGCTGTGCATCGCTGGGCAGTGGCGCGCCACGCTCCGCCAGTGCCAGCAACGTCTGTTCGAGCGACCTTGCGGCCGAAGCGACCAGCGGAAACCCGCCCGTGCGGTGGATTCCGCACAGCGTATGACCGGCGCGGATCATTTCGGCCGAAGGAACCGTGCGCGGATCGAACTGCAACACCGACAGCTCGTTCTCGAGCGTGGCGAGGTGCTGCTTCGCCTCATCGCACAGGATCTTCCACAGCGACGTCGATACGCGCACGTCACCGATCGTGATTTCCTCGGGCTCCGGCGGTTGTGGCATTTCGAGCGACGCGACTTCCGCCGGCGGCGCGTCCACGACCAGCTTCAGCAGGGGCGCCGATGGCGATGTGGACGCCGGCAGTTCCAGCTGTGGCAAGTCCGGATGCGGCAAGTCCACAGGTGGCAAGCCCGTCACTTCGATGGTTTCCGTGACCGTTTCGTCCGTTGCGACAAAGGGCGATTTCTGCTCGTCGCCTGCTCCCAACTCAGGAAGCTCGATCAAGTCCGGCGGCGGCGGCGGGATCACGGCAGACGCAATGGACTTGGGCAGTTCGAACACATTGGAATGCGCCGGGGAAGCGGCCGCCGGGACGGTCGGCTTGACGCCCGGCAACTCGACATCGACGGCATGGATCGCCGAT
>JAYTIR010000434.1:0-3416 GCA_043731765.1 Burkholderiales bacterium | reverse complement strand
GTCGAACACGGCCGCGCTTCTGCGACTGCGCGACGAGTGCGGCGATCTGCTCTGCACTGGCGTCCGCGTCGATCTCCGGCGTTGTCAATGATCAGGCGGGTTTGATATTTCCTGCCCGAATTACCTTGCCCCACTTGTCGGTCTCTTCCGCGATGAGCTTTCCGAAGTCGGCGGACGAGCCGGAAAGCGTCGTGGCGCCCAGGTCAGCGAAGCGCGCCTTCAACTTCGGATCGGCAAGGCTCGCATTGATCGCTTTGTTGAGCGTCTCGACAATTTCGGCAGGCGTGTTCCTCGGCGCACATACGCCGGTCCATCCGCTGGCCTCGTATCCAGGCACGGATTCGCCGACAGTCGGCAGGTCCGGCAGCGCCTCCGAGCGTGTCGCTGTTGTCACTGCCAGGGCGCGAATCTTGTCCGATTTGATGTACTGCATCGACGCCGGCAAGGGTTCGAACAAGACCTGCACCTGCCCGCTGAGCAGATCGGTAATTGCCTGCGACGCGCCGCGGTAAGGGACATGCACAAAATTGGCGCCGGTCATCATCTTGAACAGTTCGCCAGCGAGGTGTTGCGTAGTCCCATTGCCGGACGAGCCGTGATTGATCTTGCCCGGATTTGCCTTTGCGTAAGCGATGAATTCGGGAACAGTCTTAACCGGAAACGATGCACTGACCGTTATGACGTTGGGAAATCGAACAACGCCAGCAACCGGGGCGACCTCACCGATGAAATTGAATGCCAGTTTTTCGTAGAGCGTCGCATTGACCGCGTTCACCGCGCCACACAGCAGGACTGTGTAACCGTCGGCGGGCGCGCGAATGGCCGCTTCGGTCGCGATATTGCCGCCCGCGCCGGGCCGGTTCTCGACAACGACCGGCTGCTGGAGCTGCTCCGACAATGATTGGCTAATCAGCCGCGCAACGAGGTCGAAGTTGCCCCCAGCCGCAAAGCCGACGAGGATGCGCACCGGTCGCGCTGGATAGGCTTGCGCCCGCGTTATTTCGGCGGTGGTCGCGAGCGCGGTAGAACCTGCTGCCCAATACAGAACCTGGCGACGCGTCACCATGTTTTTCCTCCCCAGTCTGTCACGATATGCGGCTTCATTATTCAACTCGCCTGACGGGCCGGCCTGTAATTGAGCAAGCCCAAGAAATTGTCTGTACGCCTTGTTTCATTGAATGCATGCAAGGATAGATGCCTTAAGCTATAAATGGAACCTTGAATCTTGCTATATGGGTATAGGAGATTACTTATGGGTAAAGTACTGCAGAAATGGGAGAGCCGTATCGGCCGGCGGCTCAAGTTGCGCGATCTTCACATTCTCTCCATCGTCGTCCAGTGGGGGAGCATGGCCAAGGCCGCCAGGCAACTTGCGATGTCCCAACCTGCCGTGTCCGAATCGATCGCGGGCCTGGAGTCCACGCTCGGCGTCCGTCTTCTTGATCGCAATGCACGAGGCGTCGAGCCAACTCTTTACGCGCATGCACTGCTCAAGCGCGGCCATGTGGTCTTTGATGAGTTGATGCAAGGGGTCAGGGACATCGAGTTTCTGGCCAACCCGAAGGTCGGCGAAATTCGGATTGCGTCCGGCGACACGTCGGCCGCTGGATTGTTGGCCCCGGTCATCGACCGGTTGTCGCGCCGCTATCCGGAAATCGTTGTCCGTGTGGTCCAGTCGAGCGCAGAGCCGCTGGGATTTCCGGAACTTCGAGAGCGAAAGGTTGATGTGGTGCTGGCAAGAATTTCCAAGTCTTTTGTACAAGACGACCTCAACGTCGAAATTCTTTTTGACGATCCCTCTCGAGTGGTGGTGGGTGCGCTGAGCCCCTGGGCGCGCCGTCGCAAGGTGTCGCTTGCTGAATTGGTGAATGAAATATGGACATTCACATCCGATCAGGTCATCCGCGACCTGATCACCGAGGCGTTCAAGTCCAATGGATTGGAGCCACCCCGGGAGAAGGTGAGCGCCAGTTCCATGCTGCTGCGCAACCGGCTGCTCGCGACCGGGCGTTACCTTACCGTGCTTCCTGAATCCGTGCTGCGATACAACGCAAAGCAATGGTCGCTCAAGGCCTTGCCGGTTGATTTGGGCATGAAGCCGATGTCCGTTACGATCATCACGCTGAAGAATCGAACCGTCAGCCCTGTTGTTCAGCTCTTCGTCGAGCAGGTGCGGGCGGTCGCGAAAACGATGTCAGTATGAAGGCGTCGTCACGCTGTGCCAGCTCCGTCTTCGGTTCCAGGAGGAGGCCCTCGATTCACATTGGGCAAGCTCCGGTTGTAGTTCAAGCGACACTATGGCCGCTTGACGCGCATGGATGGTTCGTCTAGCATCGAACCATGAAAGACGGTCCGAGCATTGTCCGTATCGCTGCCCTGATCGGGGACCATGCGCGCGCGGATGTCCTGACTGCGCTGATGGCCGACCGCGCGCTCACTGCCACCGAGCTGGCCAGCATCGCCGGCGTCACCAAGCAGACAATGAGCGCGCACCTCGCCAAACTTCTCGACACGGGACTGCTCGCGGTCGAGCAGCACGGACGCCACCGCTACTTCCGGCTTGCCGACCGCGACGTGGCAGATCTCATCGAATCGCTGATGGGGGTGGCCTTTCGAACGGGGGCGGTGCGGGTTCGCTCCAGTCCCCGCGAACCGGCGCTGCGAATGGCCCGGGTCTGCTACGACCATCTGGCCGGTGAACTGGCAGTATTGGCCTACGAGTCCCTGTTGGCGCAACGCGTATTCGGGGAAGGCATCAAAGGCATGCAATTGACGAAGGCCGGAATCGGTTGGTTTTCCGCATTCGGCGTCGACACTGCGGCAGTCGCCGCACAGCGGCGTTCGCTCTGCAGGCCGTGCCTCGATTGGGGCGAACGCCGCCACCATCTCGGCGGCGCGTTGGGTACGGCGCTGCTGAAGCGTGTGTATGAACTGCGGTGGGCCAGCCCAGCCAAAGATTCGCGTATCGTCGTCTTCACCCCGCCGGGGGAGAAAGCATTCCGTTCTCTCGTGCGACACGTATCTCGATCATGAACCCATCGAACCTCGGTGTCATCGAAATCAAGGCATTCGTTCCTGCCCGTGACTTTGCGCTTTCGATGGAGTTCTATCAGGCCCTCGGCTTTACCCGCGCGTCGGTGTTCGAAGATGTCGCCTACTTTCATTGCGGCGATTCGAGTTTCCTTCTTCAGGCGTTCTTCGTTCGGGAGCACGCCGACAACTTTCAGATGCATCTGCTCGTCGAGGACGTCGACGACTGGCACAAGAAAGCAACGGAGGTTGCGGAGCGTTTCGACGTAAGGATTGGAGAGCCCGAAGATCGTCCGTGGGGAATGCGGGATTTCGTCCTGTTCGATCCAAGCGGCGTCCTGTGGCGCATCGCCCAAAACATTCGCGGACGCCTTCCGGCATGAGCG
>JAYTIR010000433.1:0-2081 GCA_043731765.1 Burkholderiales bacterium | reverse complement strand
GCCCGATACCGCTTGTCGGCATCCAGCAGTCCCAACGAAAATTTCGTCGCCTCGCCCAGGCAGACGGGTAGCAGCCCGCTCGCCAACGGATCGAGCGTTCCGGTATGACCCGCTTTCAGCGCGCGATAGGCCCGCTTGACTCGCTGCAGCACCGCGTTGGAGGTGAGGCCGGTCGGCTTGTCGACCAGCACCACGCCATCCACGCGCCGGCGCGGCAGCGGCGCGGGGCGATCGTGGCGGACGTCCATCAGGACGGCCACTTCTTGTCGGCAGCGACTGCCTCGTCGATCAGATTCGACAAGCGCATTCCTGATTCGATGGAGTCGTCGTATTTGAAATGCAATTGCGGAACCGAGTACAGACGCAACCGATGGGACAGCGCCGTGCGCAGGTGGCCGGCGGCATGCGCGAGTCCGCTAAGGACATCATCGGCGCGCGCGCCACCGCCCATGTGTGTGAACAGCACCGTTGCGTGCGATAGGTCCGCCGATACATCGACCGCCGTGATCGTAACCATGCCCACGCGCGGGTCTTTGACCTCGAACCGCAGCAGGTCCATCAATTCGCGTTGGACCTGTTCGGCGACGCGTTGCGCGCGGGGATTGTGGCGTTTCATTATTTTTAAATGTTGCCGAGACCGCAGCGGACGATCGGCCGGCATCGGGAATCTTGCCTCCCGTTACCGGTTCAGACGCGTTCGGTGCTGGCGCAGCTACAGCGTCCTGCTGACTTCGACGATCTCGAAGACTTCGAGCTGGTCACCCACTTCGATGTCGTTGTAATTCCTCAGCGAGAGTCCGCATTCGAAACCGGCTTTGACCTCGCGCACGTCATCCTTGAAGCGTTTCAGCGAATCGAGTTCTCCGGACCAGACCACGACATTGTCGCGCAGCAATCGCACCTGAGATCCGCGCTTGACGACGCCGTCGAGCACGTAGCAGCCGGCTACCGCGCCAACTCGCGAAATGCGATAGACCTGCCGGATCTCCACCAGCCCCAGCGTGCTTTCCTTCTTCTCCGGGGTCAGCATGCCGGACAGCGCAGCCTTGATCTCATCGACCGCTTCGTAAATAATGTTGTAGTAGCGGATGTCGACGCCATTGTTCTCGGCGAGCTTGCGCGCCAGACCGTCGGCGCGCGTGTTGAAGCCGATGATCACCGCCTTCGACGCCAGTGCGAGATTGACGTCCGATTCGGTGATGCCGCCGACCGCCGCGTGCACGATGTTGACTCTCACCTCGCCGGTCGACAGTTTGCCCAGCGCGTGCGCGAGGCCTTCATACGAGCCCTGCACGTCCGCCTTGACGATGAGTGCCAGCGACTTCGCTTCGGTTTCGCCCATGTTCTCGAAAATGTTTTCGAGTTTGGCTGCATGCTGTTTCGCAAGCTTCACGTCGCGGAATTTTCCTTGCCGGAACAGCGCGATTTCGCGCGCCTTGCGCTCGTCGCCCAGCACCAGAACATCTTCGCCCGCATGCGGGATATCGGAGAGCCCCTGGATTTCGACAGGAATTGCCGGACCGGCCTCGGAAATTGCTTTCCCCGTCTCGTCGGTCATCGCCCGTACGCGACCGAAAACTGCGCCCGCAAGTACGATGTCGCCGCGCTTCAGCGTCCCGGACTGGACGAGTATCGTCGCTACCGGACCGCGGCCCTTGTCGAGCCGCGACTCGATGACGATTCCCTTGGCCGGCGCGTCCTTTGGAGCCTTCAAGTCCAGCACTTCGGCCTGCAGCAGGATTGCCTCGAGCAGCTTGTCGATGCCGACACCCGTTTTCGCCGAAACTTCGACGAACATCGCCTCGCCACCGTACTCCTCGGGAATGACGCCCTCAGCGACCAGTTCCTGCTTGACGCGCTCCGGATTGGCTTCCGGCTTGTCGATCTTGTTCATCGCCACCAGCAGCGGCACGTTGCCGGCCTTCGCGTGCGCGATGGCTTCCTTGGTCTGCGGCATCACGCCGTCGTCCGCTGCGACGACGAGCACGACGATATCGGTCACCTTGGCGCCCCGGGCGCGCATCGCCGTAAAGGCTTCGTGACCCGGCGTATCGAGGAACGTGATCACGCCTCTGGGGGTC
>JAYTIR010000432.1:0-3956 GCA_043731765.1 Burkholderiales bacterium | reverse complement strand
GTGCCCATCGCGGCGACGTTGCCAGGCGCGACGTTCGTGGGTTTCGATTTTGCGGAACGACCCATCGCCCGCGCGCAGCGCATGGCCCGCGATCTCGGGCTTTCGAACATCCGGCTGATGCAACTCGATCTGCGCGAAGTCCCCGCGGACCTGGGAAGCTTCGATTACATCATCGCGCACGGACTCTATTCATGGATTCCCGCGGAAGTTCGCGCCCACGTGATGCCGTTGATCGCGCGCCATCTGGCGCCGGCGGGCGTGGCGTTCGTAAGTTACAACACACTGCCCGGGTGCCACATGCGCCGCGCCGCGTGGGAGATGCTCAAGTACCACACGCGTAAAATTGCGGACAAGTCGGCCAAGCTTGCCGCAGCGCGTTCGTTCATGGCACTCGTGTCCGAGCCGGTCCAAGGAGATCACGCGAGTGAGGAAGCGATGCGCGCGGAGATTCGTGATGTCGGAGAGAGCCCCGACGCAAAGTTGGCCCACGACGACATGAGCGAACCGAACAATCCGGTGTACTTCCACGAATTCGCGGCCGATGCCGCGCGCGCAGGGCTTACCTTTCTCGCGGAAGCGCGAATGAACAGCATGATGGGTGCGGGCTTGGCGCCATCGGTACGTCAGGCACTCGGGAAATTGGACCGGCTGACGCGAGAACAGTATCTCGACTTCGTCTATTTCCGACGCTTCCGCCAGTCGCTGCTGTGCCACTCGAACGCGCTGTCTCGTTTTGTCGTGCAACCGCCACGCGCGTTGGGAATGCATGCGATCCCGTCGTTGGACCTTCGGCGTGCGGCTACGCCCGAACCCAAACCCGATGCCGACGCCGATTCCCGGGCACTCCAGGCATACCTGCTCGCACGTTGGCCGATTTCCGTTCCGGTTGCCGAGCTTGCCGATTGGCGTCATCGAACCTTGCCGGCCGCGGGCGAGGGCCTTTCACACCGGCCAATCGAATTGCTGCTCGCCGAACTCTTTGTCGCAGGACTGGTGGACCTTCGCACTATGCCTTTCTCGGCCGTGGCCACCCTTGGTGAACATCCGGAAGCTTTCGCCGCAGCGCGCTGGATCAATCGCGAGCAGGACGTCATTCCGAATCTCTATCACGAGGCATTGCGACATCAGGATCCTGTCGGCCGAAAACTCCTTGACCTGCTTGATGGAACAAGGACGCGCGAGGAGCTGATGGCGGCCGTCGGCGGGCCGCTTTCGGGGCCCGACGGTCGCGCAAAACTGGAGAAGGCGCTGACCAAGTTGGCCAGGGAGGCGTTGCTGGTGGGGTGACGAATGTTGGGGTGGCTGACGGGACTCGAACCCGCGACAACTGGAATCACAATCCAGGACTCTACCAACTGAGCTACAGCCACCGCTGAACTTGAGCCGACTGCGGCGCCATGGACGGGGCCGCACCGGGATGCAAGCGCAATGAACGCAGCACCCGCAGGCCGCCATTTTAGCCGACTTTGGGTTATCCGGCATTCGGACCGGTTGGCAACCCGCGCGCGCTACTTCCGCCCGAGCAACTCCTTGGCAATGACCACGACGTTTTCCGGCTCGAACCCGAAATGCTCCTGCAACGCCTTGAGCGGCGCCGAGGCGCCGAAGGTACGCATGCCGATCACGCGGCCGGAGGTTCCGACATAGCGCTCCCAGCCGAACGTGGACGCCTGCTCCACCGCGACGCGCGCCGTCACCGATGGCGGCAGCACGCCGTCGCGATATTCCTGCGTCTGCTGCTCGAAGATGTCCCATGACGGCATCGAGACGACGCGGGAACGGATGCCCGCGGCGAGCAGCGCCTCGTGCGCCTGCACGGCAAGGCTGACTTCGCTGCCGGTTGCGATGAGGATGACCTCGGGTTTGCCGCCGGGCGCATCGCCCAAGACATACGCGCCGCGCGCGACACCCGCGGCGGACGCATATTTCGCGCGGTCGAGTGTGGGCAACGGCTGCCGCGACAGCACGAGGATCGCCGGCCGATGGCGCAACTGCATCACGCAGCGATAGGCCTCGACGACCTCGTTCGCGTCTCCGGGGCGCAACAACGTAAGTCCGGGAATCGCGCGCAACGATGCAAGGTGCTCCACCGGCTGATGCGTCGGTCCGTCTTCGCCGTCACCCATGGCGTCATGCGTGAAGACGAAAATCGTCGGCAGTTCCATCAGCGCCGAGAGCCGGATCGCGGGCCGCGCATAGTCGCTGAAGATAAAGAACGTCCCGCCGAACGGTCGCAGCTTGGTGAGCGACAGGCCGTTCATGATCGCGCCCATCGCATGCTCGCGGATGCCGAAGTGCAGATTCTTGCCGCCGGGCGTGCCGGGTTGCACGTCGCCCGCCCCGTCGAACTTGAGCGTCGTCTTGTTCGATGGCCCGAGATCGGCCGATCCGCCAAGAAGCCACGGCACACTCTGCGCGAGCACGTTCAGCACCTGGCCCGACGCGTCGCGTCCGGCGACGCCTTTCGCATCCGCAGGGTACGAAGGCAGTTTGCTGTCCCATCCCGCAGGCAGCTCGCGGCGCTGCATCTGCTCGATGGCGTCGGCCAGTTTCGGATGCTGCGCGCGATAGGCCGCAAAGAGCTCGTCCCACGATTTGTGCGCCGCGGCTCCGCGCGCGCCAACGCCCGCGGCAAAATGTTCGGGAACGCCATTCGGCACCAGGAACTGCGCATCTTCCGGCCAGCCATACGCGCGCTTGGTCAGGCGAACTTCTTCGACGCCGAGCGGCTCGCCGTGGGCAGCCGCCGTGTCCTGGCGATTGGGCGAGCCATAGCCGATGTGGCTGTCCAGGATGATGAACGTGGGCCGGCCACGAGTCTTGCGGAAAACATCCAGCGCCCCTTCGATGCGATCGATGTCGTTCGCGTCGCCGACGCGCAACACGTTCCACCCGTATCCCATGAACCGCGCAGCGACGTCCTCGGTGAACGCAATCTGCGTGCTGCCTTCGATCGTGATGTGATTGTTGTCGTAGATCCAGCAGAGATTGTCGAGACCGAGATGCCCGGCAAGCGAGGCCGCCTCGGAACCTACGCCCTCCATCAGACAACCGTCGCCGCAGACCGTGTAAATGTCGTAATCGATGACATCGAAGCCGGGCCGGTTGTAGTTGGCGGCAAGCCAGCGCTCGCCGATGGCCATGCCGACGCTCATCGCGATGCCCTGCCCGAGCGGTCCGGTGGTGGCCTCCACGCCCGAGACCATGTGGTATTCGGGATGGCCGGGCGCCTTGCTGTCCAATTGCCGGAACCGGCGAATGTCGTCGAGCGTGACCGCGGGCTTGCCGACCTTTTCGTAATCGGCGTTCACCGCCTGCGTGCCGGTCAAGTGCAGCACCGACCACAGCAGCATCGATGCATGGCCGTTGGACAGCACGAACCGGTCGCGATTGGGCCAGATCGGGTCCTTGGGATCGAAACGCATGACGCGATTCCACAGCGTGTACACGAGAGGGGCGAGCGCCATCGGCGTGCCTGGATGGCCGGAGTTGGCGGCCTGCACGGCGTCGATCGACAGCGTCCGGATCGTGTTGATGCAAAGGGTATCGATATCCTGCGTTGCGGTCATGGTGCCTCCGTCGGAACTTTGTTCAGCGCAGCCCGGCAGCGGCCGCGGCATCGGCAAGGATCACGGCGCGTTCACTGTTAACGCGGCCGGCGGGAATGGAGAGATCGCCGCTGACCAGGCGCGCGAGCATCGTCACCTTTTCGGATCCGGTGACGACCCACAGCACGCAGCGCGCGCGATCGAGTACAGAATACGTCAGCGTCATTCGCGGGTGTCCCTGATACGGCGCCGTCAGCGCGACAGCGGCGGCGGTTTCCCGCAGCACCGGATCATTCGGCACGAGAGAGGCGGTATGGCCGTCGGGCCCCAGCCCCAGATGAACGAGATCGAGTGTCGGGGGTGTCCCGGCGACGCTTTCCAATTCCTGCGCATACTGGACGGCGCCCG
>JAYTIR010000431.1:0-9088 GCA_043731765.1 Burkholderiales bacterium | reverse complement strand
GCGCTGACGGTTTTTGGCATCCTGATCACCTGGTACGGTGTCGGTCTGGTCGGCAAGAACCATGATCTGGAAGCGACATCGATGCCGATCGCCATGGCGTGGATGTATGTCCCCATGGTGCTTGCGGGCATCGTCACCACCGTGCAGGGTGCAAGCGAGGTCATCGCGACCTTCGCGCGGACGCGCGCCGGGGCGCACGTCCGATGACGCAGCTCATGCTGGAAATCGTCGGCGTCTGGCTGGTGGTCATTCTGCTTGGACTTCCCCTGTTCGCATCGATGGGCCTGGCCGCATTTGCATTTGTCATGCTCGGAGGCCTTTCGGGCGCGATCGTTCCACAGAAAATGGCGCAAGCGATGAACTCGTTTCCGATCGTCGCGGCGCCATTGTTCATATTGATGGGCAACATCCTCGGCGCATCCAGGCTGACCGACCGCATCGTGCGCTTTGCGACGTCACTGGTGGGCTCGCTTCGCGGCGGATATGCGCACGCCAGCATCCTGTCGAGCATGATTTTCGCCGGCATGGTGGGCTCGGCGGTGGCCGATGCCGCCGGAACGGGCGCGGTCGAGGTGCGGGCGATGAAGAAGGCCGGTTACCGGCCCGAGACGGCAGCCGCGATCAGCGCCGCCGCGGCCACGATCGGTCCGATCATTCCGCCAAGCCTGCCGATGGTGATCTACGGCGTGAGTGCCGACGCGTCCATCGGACGGCTGTTCCTGGCCGGGGTCGTTCCGGGCGTGCTCATGGGGGTCTCGTTGATGATCATGGTGGCGATCATCGCGCCACGCCAGGGTTTGCCTCGGCACGCGTTTGGCGGCCTGTGCGACATCTGGGTCTCCTTCAAAGGCGCCTTTTTTGCCTTGCTCACCCCCGTCATCTTGCTGGGCGGGATGTTCAGCGGGCTGTTCACGCCGACGGAAGCCGCGGCCGTCGCCGACATCTACGCGCTGTTCCTGGGATTCGTCGTCTACCGCACAGTCCGCTTCAAGGACCTGCCGGCAATCCTGATCAACGCGGCGGAAACGACGGGGATCGTCATGGTGCTGGTCATGGCCGCCGGCGCGCTGGGCTGGTGCATGTCCATCTCGCGCATCCCGCAGACGCTGGCACCCGCCATGGTCGCGGCGATCCACGAGCCCCTGGTGTTCCTGTTCGCCTCGAACGTCATCCTGCTGATGGTCGGTTGCTTCATGGAGACTTTGGCCGCGTTGCTGATACTGATTCCAATCCTCGTGCCGGCCGCGATCAGTTTCGGCATCGATCCAGTTCAGTTCGGGCTGATCATGATCTTCAACCTTATACTGGGAACCATCCACCCGCCCATCGGCGTCGTGCTGTTCGTCATGTCCCGCATCGCCGACGTGACTTTCGAGAAATTATCGCGCGCAATCCTTCCATGGCTGGTCCCGCTGCTTTTGGTGCTGGTCGCGATCACGGTCTGGCCGCCACTGACCCTCTGGTTGCCTGGGGTTGTGATGGGGACAAAATAGCGCGCGGCGCATCGCCATTGTCAAACTGGAAAAGGGCTCTCCTTGAATGATTTGAAAACTGCCTCAGCGGTGCGCGGCTTGTGGTGTGCGATGCTGACACCACTCGACTCGTCTGGCGGCATCGATCACGGACTTCTGGTCGCGCACGCGAAGTCGCTGCTCGCACAGGGCGTGGACGGCGTCGCGCCGTTCGGAACGACCGGCGAAGGCCAGTCGTTTGCGCTGACCGAACGTTTATCCGGGCTCGTGGCGTTGCTGGCCGCCGGCATTCCCGCTGAGCGCCTGGTGGCGGCGACCGGATGCGCGGCCTTGACGGAGACCATTGCGCTCACGCGACACGGCGTGCAGGCCGGATGCGCGGCGTGCCTGGTGCTGCCGCCGTTCTTCTGGAAGGACGCAACCGACGACGGCCTGTTTGCGTGGTACGCGAAAGTGATCGAGGCCGTCGGTGACCCGCGCTTGCGCGTTTACCTGTATCACATCCCGCAGGTGTCGGGCACGCCGTTATCGGTGGACCTGATCGCGCGGCTCGCCGCGGCGTTCCCCGGCGTCATCGCGGGCGTGAAGGACAGCGCCGGAGATTGGGCGAACACGCAGGCGCTGCTCGCCCGCGTGCCGCAACTCGCGATCCTGGTCGGCCACGAGCCGCACCTGCCGCGGCTGATGCGCGCCGGTGGTGCCGGCACCATCTGCGGCGTCGGCAATCTCTTTCCCGCGTCGGTGCGAGCGCTTCTGTCGCCCGGAGTCACCCCGGCGGACGAGCAACGCATGGCCACCTTCATCGAGATTGCGTTTCGACAGCCTTTCCTGGCCGGCTTCAAGGCCATTCTGGCGGAGCAGACGCACAATTCCGGATGGCGCGCGGTGCGCCCGCCGCTGCTGCCGCTGACGGACAACGCACGCCACACGTTGCTGGCGGCATTGCGCGATGCCGGCCTGACTGCCCGCGGCGATGACCAATAGAGGACGGATGCGCCAATGAACGATACCAAAATCTCGCTCGCCGATCTCGACGTGCTGACGGCCTTCGACACGCCGACGATCTGCAATGCGCTCGAGCAGCTTGCGCCGCAGACGCAAGGCCATGGTTACACCACGCAACCTTTCGTGTGCGGCTTTCCGCAATTGAAGCCGGTCATCGGCTACGCGCGAACGGCGACGATCCGCGCCGCCCAGCCGTCCGGCCTGCCGGCCACCGAAATGCGCAATGTTCAGGACGACTATTACCGATCGATCGATGCGGGGCCGAAGCCATCGATCGTCGTCATCCAGGACCTCGATGCGAATGCCGGAACCGGCGCCTTCTGGGGCGAGGTCCAATCGGCCATTCACGTCGGGCTGGGTGCCCGCGGACTCATCACCAACGGCTCCGTGCGAGACCTTGACCAATGGGCGCCAGGATTCCAGTTTCTGGCCGGGAGAATCTCGGTGTCGCATGCGTACGCCAAAGCGGTGAGCTTTGGCGACGACGTGGAAGTGTTCGGACTGCGTATCCGCCCGGGCGATCTCATTCACGCCGACAGGCATGGCGCGGTCATCGTGCCTCCGGGACTGGTGCGCGCGCTGCCGGACGCGGCACGGGAAGTCGCGGCCCGGGAAGCGCGCATCCTGGCGGTGGCGCGTGGACGGGATTGCACCGCGGAAAAACTGATCGACGTGTTTCACCAACTCGACGCAATTCATTGAAGGGTGGCTCCGCCAGCGCCCCCTGGGTGCAGTATGATTCAACCCAACATCCGCGCCGAAGGCAAGGCGCGTTCAAGCAGGCGTGTGCACGCAAGGAGGATATCGTGGCGAATGATGATCAACTGAAGAATTCCGGACAGCAGCAGCGGCGTCGGTTGTTGCAGGCGGGCGTGGGCGCAGCGGCACTTGGGACAATTCCGGGCGCCAGCCAGCTCGCGGCACAGGCTCAGGCGCCCTTCGACTGGAAGAAATTCAAGGGCGAGACGATCGAAGTTTTCCTGGTCAAGAGTCCGCGCGGCGATCTGCTGACCAAGTACCACAAGGAATTCGAGGACATGACCGGCATCACCGTCGGCTCGGAAATGATTCCCGAACAGCAACAGCGGCAAAAGGCGGTCATCGAGTTCAATTCCGGTCGCACCAGCTTCGATGTCATCGCGATTTCGTATCACGTGCAGAAGCGACAGTTCGGCAAGAACAAGTGGATGGAAGATGTCCGCCCGATGCTCGCCGACAAATCGCTGGTGGATCCGAATCTCGACTTCGCCGATTTCGCCAAGGGCGGCCTGGCTTATGCGACTCAGCTGGATGGCCGCATCGACAGCCTGCCGCTGAACCTCGATCCGTGGGTCGTCTATTACAACAAGGAGTTGTTCGACGCCAGGAACGTCACGTACCCGAAGACGTTCGCGGAAATGGTCGACGCCGCGGCAAAACTGAATGACCCGGCAAAAGGTGTAAGCGGATTCGTCGGCCGGGGACTCAAGAACGCCAACGTGCCCGTTTGGTCGAGCTTCCTGCTCGGTTACGGCGGCGGCTTCATCGACGCCAATGGCAAGCTCATGACCGAAACGGCCGAGGCCATCGACTCCGCGAAGATGTACCAGACGTTGCTCGCCAAGTACGGCCCGCAGGGTGTGGCCGGCTACAACTGGAACGAAGCGCAGAGCCTGTTCGCACAGGGCAAGGCGGCGATGTGGCTGGATGGCATCGGCTTTGCCGCACCGCTGGAAGATCCCACCAAGTCTCGCATCGTCGGCAAGGTTGGATATGGCATCATGCCGGCCGGCCCCAAACTACAGGTCTCGGCAGTGTTCGGCGACGGTCAGGGAATATCGTCGTTCAGCAAGAAGAAAGGCCCGGCATGGTTTTATCTGCAATGGGCCTCGAACAAGACCAATCAGACGCGAATCCTGCAGAACGCGGCCGGCGCACCGGTGCGCAATTCGGCGTATCAGCTCGCGCAGTCTTCGGGTGAGCTCAAATCGCCCAAACAGTGGGTCGAGACGATGGTGGCATCGGCCCGGATCGCCCAGCCCGGACTGCCGGTGATCGTGCCCGTGACGGAATTCCGTGACGTTTTCGGCATCGCGCTGACCAACATGATCAACGGCGCCGATCCGGCGACCGAGCTCAAGAAGGCCACGGCGGAATTCCAGCCGGTTCTCGACAAGAGCGAAAAGGCCTGAGTTCCTGGCCCGCCACCCGTCGCGAGGTGCCAAGCCTCGCGTCGGGTGGCTTGCGCACCTGACGCCCCCGCCATGTCCACCGCAAGCGTGCCTCTGGGCGTCGTCGCGCGGCGCCAGCGCAGCTACTACCGCTTCATCGTTCCGGCGCTGATCGTCGTCGGCGCGGTCATCATCTTCCCGTGGCTGTTCACGATCTGGATGAGCGCGTTCGACTGGAGGATCGGAACCGAATCGCATTTCGTCGGCTTCGACAACTACACCGCGCTGGTGCGCAACCAGCGCTTTCTTGAAGCCGTGGTTCGCACGTTCTACTTTACCGCGCTGGCGGTCGTGGCACCCCTCGTCCTGGGCACCATCGCCGCGCTCATCTTCCATCGACAGTTTCCGTTCCGTGGCGTTTTGCGCGGAATATTCATCATGCCGATGATGGCCACGCCGGTTGCCGTGGCGCTGGTCTGGACGATGATGTTCCACCCGCAACAGGGCGTGCTCAATTATCTGCTGTCGCTGGTCGGCCTCCCGCCGTCGCTGTGGGTCTACTCGCCGCAATGGGTCATTCCCAGCCTGGTCATGGTCGAGGTCTGGCACTGGACGCCGCTGGTAATGCTCATCGTACTGGGCGGCCTCGCGGCGCTGCCCACCGAGCCCTACGAATCCGCCAAGCTCGATGGTGCATCGGAATGGCAGTTGTTCCGTTACATCACGCTGCCTCTCGTCGCACCTTTCCTGCTCGTCGCCGGGGTGATTCGGACCATCGACGCGCTGAAGGCCTTCGACACTATCTACGTCATTACCTCCGGAGGACCAGGAACGGCCTCCGAGACCATCAACCTGTACCTCTATCTGCAGGCATTTGCCTTCTACAACATCGGCAACGCTTCCGCTGTGGTCGTGATCTTCTTCTTCATCGTGATGGCGCTGGCGCTGCTGCTGCTCTACGTCCGCGAGCGAACCAAATGGACCTGACCGTGGCACCGGCCGTCCCGTTGCGGCGGCGCACGCGCTTCCGGGTTCGCCGCTGGCTGCGCAAGTCGGCCTTCGCGTTTTCGGTCGCGGTCATCGTGTCGCCCGCGATACTTGTGTTCCTGTGGATGCTGTCGTTGTCGCTCAAGAATGAAATCGACAACATTTCCTACCCGCCGGTGTTCATTCCCAGCCCGCCGACGTTCGCCAATTTCATTTCGGTCTTCGAACAAAATTCCATCGGCCGCTATTTCTGGAACAGCATCGTCGTTTCGGGCGGCGCCACGCTGATCGCGCTGCTCGTCGGCATTCCGGCTGGTTATGGCATCGCTCGAACAGGCGCGCATCGGCTCACCGTGCTGATCCTGATCGCGCGCATGACTCCCGCATTGTCCTATCTCATTCCACTTTTTGCGGTATTCCAGTTCCTGCACCTCAACAACACGCTGACCGCGCTGGTGATCACCCACCTGGTCATCACCGTGCCGATCATCGTCTACATCATGGCCGGGCATTTCGAGACGCAGCCGCGCGAACTCGAGGAGGCCGCACAGATCGACGGCGCCAGCGCCTGGACAGCGTTTCGCTACGTGGCCCTGCCGCTGGCGCGTCCCGGTATCGTTGTCGGCTTCATCCTCGCGTTCATCTTCTCGTGGAACAACTTCATTTTCGGCGCCGTGCTCGCGGGTCGCGAAACGCGAACGCTGCCAGTCGCCGTCTACAACGTGCTGACTTTCGAGCAGCTGGCGTGGGGGCCGCTCGCCGCGGCGGCGATCATCGTCACACTGCCGGTATTGCTGCTTACGATAATCATCCAGAAGGAAATCCTGACCGGCATGACGGCCGGCGGTGTGAAAGGCGGGTAACGCTTTGCTCAAGGGCATCCATCCACTTCTGGCACCCGACCTGCTGCACGCGCTCGCAGCGATGGGCCACGGTGACGTTATCGCCATTGTCGACGCCAACTTTCCAGCCGCATCGAACGCGAAGCGGCTCGTCGAATCGCCTGGCTCGGGCGCGCCGGCAATGCTCGAAGCCATTCTGACCGTGCTCCCTCTGGACACGCGCGTCGTGCCCGCCGTATTCACCATGGAGGTCACCGGCGATCCCGCAGCCGTGCCTCCGCCGGTGGCTGATTTTGCTGCGGTGATGACATCGCAGGGTCTGGCCAACGTCGAAATGGGACACCTCGAGCGCCACGCATTCTATGAACGTGCCCGCGGCGCATTTGCCATCGTGCGCACCGGCGAGCTGCGGCGCTTTGGCAATATCCTTTTGGTCAAGGGCGTGGTTGCCAGCGACTGAACTTCGATGGTCGTCGTCTTCGGTTCCATCAATCTCGACCTCGTTGCGCAAGTCGACCGCATTCCCGCGCCGGGTGAAACGCTTGCCGGCCATTCGTTCAACTGCGCGCCCGGCGGCAAGGGCGCGAACCAGGCCCTGGCCGCGTTGCGTGCCGGCGCGCAGGTGAAGTTGTTCGGCGCCGTGGGCATCGATACGTTTGCCGCAGCTGCGCTCGAGAATCTTGAGACGTCGGGTGTCGATCTGACTGGCGTGGTTGCGGTCGACGCACCCACCGGGGTCGCCTTGATCCATGTCGATGCGCGGGGTGAGAACGCGATCACGGTCATCGCCGGGGCCAATGGTGCAGCGCGCGCCGCGCAGGTCCCCGACGCGGTGCTGGTCCAGGCCACCACGCTCGTGCTGCAACTGGAGGTGCCTCTCGACGAGGTCGCGCAACTGGTCAGCCGAGCAGGCGGTGCGCGGGTCATTCTCAACGCGGCTCCGGCCGCCGCGTTGCCCGAGGATCTGCTGCGCCAGGTCGACACACTGATTGTCAACGAGACCGAGGCCGCAATCGTCGGGGCGGAGCACGGCCTGCCGACAGCAGTCGATCAATTCTCCAAGGCCGCTGCCGCGCGCTACCAATGCACTGTTGTCGTGACCCAGGGACCGCGCGGTGCGATTGCCGTGCACGGCGACGAAACTGTTGCGGTCGCAGCACCTCCCACGACGGTTGTCGATACGACAGGGGCCGGAGATGCGCTGGTGGGTGCGTTCGCCGCGGCGCTCGATCGTGGTGCGTCGCTGCGGCAGGCATTGACCGAAGGTGTTGCCGCAGGTTCACTCGCGTGTACTGGTCGAGGAGCGCAGGCGGCGCTTCCCGCACGAAGCGCGATTGCGAGACTCGCTGCAACACTTTGATACGAATCAAAGCGCACGCGAGCACGGGCCCTGGCCGCGGCAAGGTAAAATGGCCCATCGCCACACTTCATTCAGGAGCACCATGCGCCCGCCGCCCGCGTTCACCCGATCGATCTGCGCCGCCGCGCTTGCCGTGCTGGCACTGCTTCTCCCGCTGCGACCGGCGCTTGCAAGCGAATACACCGACCTCTGGGTTACCGCTGGCGAGGACGCGTGGGGCGTCAATTTCGTGCAATGGGGCACCACTATATTTGCCACGTTCTACATCTATGGTCCCGACAACAAACCCGTGTGGTACGTGGCGGTCCTGAACTTTGATGGTGCGGGCAAGTACACCGGCACCCTGTACTCCGAACAGGGTACGTACTTCCCGTTGCCCTGGAAGCCGGGCGACATGAACGAACAGGTCGCGGGAACGGCAAGCTTTCAGCCCTCGACGACCAACAACTATCAAGGCAGCCTGGTTTACACGGTAAACGGCGCAGGCACCATCACCAAGTCGATCCAACGACTCACCGTGGTCGCGATTCCATTGGCGGGAAACTATTTCGGGGGCCAGGCGGGCGCGTATTCGAGCTGCAGCAGCAGCGCGAACAACGGCGCGTACAGCGATTACTATGCGTTGCAGTTGACGCAGTCCGCAGGGAACAACGTGAGCCTGAATTTCGCCTTCACTTCAGGGCTGACCTGCACGCTGGCCGGTACGATGTCGCAGAATGGCCTGCTGTATGGCATTGCCTCCGCCACTTACCAGTGCTCGGACGGACTCAATACCGGCGTCGCCGTGTCCGATCTCAAGGTGACCGCACAGGGAATCGAAGGCCAATTCACCGCGCCCTCGGTCGGCGGCAATTGCCGGGAGGATGCACGGTTTTCAGCCGCGCGGAATTGACGCGGGCGCCACGGCCATCCGCCGCTGGCGCACGCATTCGAACAGCACGACGGCCGCGGCCGCCGCGGCATTCAGCGACTCGACGCCGCCTGGCATCGGAATGGTGACCCGGGCATCGGCTTCGCCCAGCAACGCATCTGAAAGTCCCGCGCCCTCGTTGCCGATCACGATCGCAATGCGAGACGGGAATGCCGACGCGTAGAGATCGGACCCGCCGCTGGCCACCGTGGCGATCACGCGCCCGGCATGGCGAAACGCGCGCGACCAGGCGACGAGATCGACGTCCTCGACGATCGTCGTCAGGAAGTGGGCACCCTGCCCTGCCCGAAGCACCTTGGGCGACCACGCGAACGCGCAGTGCTTCGACAGCAGCACCTGTT
>JAYTIR010000430.1:0-2189 GCA_043731765.1 Burkholderiales bacterium | reverse complement strand
GCCTGCCGCAGCCGGCGGCGCTGCATGTCGGCGTCGTCGTCGCTGTAGCCGAAATGCGTCCAGACGAAATCGAACGTCCCCGGCCCGCGTGGAATGATGTGCCGCGTGGACAGCGAATTGACCTGCTGCTGGATGACCAGCGTGGGGAATATCGTCGTCATGCACACGGTCGGACCGTTCCACCACGGCTCGGTGACGACATCCAGAATACGGTCGTCTTGCAGCTTCAGATTTTCACGGAACGTCGACACGCCCTGCGTCGCCTCACCCGCCGCGGCATTGTTGCGCTGCGAAATCATGCACGCGTGGCGGTGCTGCGCATCGGTGATCATGTGCGACTGCTGGTCCGGCCGCCACAGTCCGAACGTGACGAAGAAGACGTGCAGCAATCCGGGGTGATACGGGTCCTTGATGTTCTCCTGCATCAGCTTCCAGTTGCCGGGGATGCGCTGGCGCGAATAGCCGAGCAGCGTAATGGTCCGGCCCGCTGCCGGATCGGGGAACACGCGCTCAAAATATTTGAGCACTTCCGCTCCGAGGTAATCGGCAAACGCGGGGACGGCTGGATCGAACGATGCGAACACGACTCCGTTGTGAACAGCAACCTGCAACTTGTTCAGTCCGTGCTCTTCCAGCTTGAAATCCGGCGGCATCCCGCCCTGCTTCTTGATGCCCCGGCGATAGGGAACGCCCGTCAGGTTCCCCTGCAGATCGTAATTCCATTGGTGATACGGGCAGCGAAAGTCCGGCGTGTTGCCGAAGTTGGCCTGGCAGAACTGCATCCCGCGGTGTGCGCAGCGGTTCTCGACGACGCGGATGGTGTCGCCGGCGTCGCGGACCATGACGACCTGGCGCTCGCCGACAAAGGTGCGCTTGAAGTCACCCGCATTGGGAACCTCGGCGGCCAGTCCGACGTAGCACCAGTGCGGGCCGTAGAAGATGCGTTCGAGCTCGCGCGCGTAGATTCCGGCGTCGGTATAGGCCACGAAGGGCACCCGCGCCAGCGACTCATCGGGCCAGATCGGCGCCGGATCCATTGCATTCATGCTGCGAGCTTACGCCAACCGGCTGTGCCGAATCAACTACACGGGCGCGCGCGCCGGGAGCGTTCGCGATCCGGACTGCGTACTTTCGTCGGACCAGCCGTTTTCGGACTTTTACAATCTTCCGAAGAAGACCCCTTGAAATCCGCATGGACGCCACGAAGTATCGGTTGCCCGGGCGCAATTGGCGCCTGCAAGGACATCTCAACCGAAAGGATTGCCATGAATATCATCCGTACCAACGGCTACGCGGTGACCCCGCGCGCTTTTTTGAACGACCCCTGGCTGAACCACCTGTTCGCGGAATCGGCCGCGCAACCTGGAATCCGTGTCGACGTCGAGGAAACCGCCGACGCCTACCAGGTCCGCGCCGACGTCCCTGGCGTGGCAAAGGACCAGATCCAGGTCGAGATCAACGACGACGTCGTGAAGATCACCGTCGCGTACAAGCGTGAAACGACGACCGATGCCAAAGCGTTGCGCGTCGAGCGCGCCAGCGGCAGCGCGACGCGCTCGCTCCGCCTGCCGGTGGCGGTCGACGCCGCGAAGTCCGACGCCAAGCACGTCGACGGCGTCCTGCAACTGACGTTGCCCAAGGCCGCGCCCAGCGCGAAACGTCTGACTATAAATTAAGAGTAGCTTGAAGGTGCTTTCGGCCCGCCTCCCGGCGGGCTTTTTTTGCATCGAAATAGTCTCGTAGGCTGGGTGGAGCGCAGCGATACCCATCTGCCAATTCAACGGGCGCTGACAGGATTTCGACGCGACGCCAAATTCGTTGGCGACATCGATTGCGTGCGTTTCGACGATGATGGGTATCGCTGCGCTCAACCCATCTACGCACATACGCACCCGCGATGGCCGCAATAGAGGCCCTCAAGCCCGTTTCGCTGACTTTGGCGCCGCGCGCGGCGCCAGCGTTTCGCGCAAGTAGCGTCCGGTATAGCTGAACTTGTTCGCGGCGACCACTTCCGGCGAGCCTTCGATGATGATCTTGCCGCCGCCGTCGCCGCCTTCGGGACCCAGATCGATCACCCAGTCGGCGGTCTTGATCACATCGAGATTGTGTTCGATCACCACGACGGTATTGCCGTGGTCGCGCAGCCGATGCAACACCGTCAGGAGCAGATCGATATCGTGGAAGTGCAG
>JAYTIR010000429.1:0-6287 GCA_043731765.1 Burkholderiales bacterium | reverse complement strand
CCGGTGATGAGGACTACTTTGCCTTCGAGATCCGATTTCATTGAATACTCCAAGAGTTTATGAATGGCGCCCGATGCCGCCAGTCCGGAACCACCGCAGCGATCATCGGGACGCGGCTCCTTTCAATTCCCTGCCCTTGCGGGTAACGGCTACGGCCTCGCGAATGGCGGCGATGGCGGCGGGCCGCGGAAAGCTCTTGCGGTAAGCGATGGCGATCCGGCGCGAGGGCGCCGGCTTGGTAAACGGGACCGGCACCACGAGCCGGCTGTGGTACCTGGGCGTCAGCGCGTCGCGCGGCAGTACCGAAATGCCAAGGCCCGAGGCGACCATGTTGCGCACCGTTTCCAGCGAATTGGTACGGCTGACGTGCGTATCGACACGATTGAGTTCCGGACACGCGTCTAAAACCTGTGCGCGGAAGCAATTGCCTACGTTGAGCAGGATCGTGTGCTCTCCAGTGAGTTCGCCGGGGGCGATCGACCGGCGCTTCGCCCACTTGTGACCCGCCGGCACGACGACCTGGAACGGCTCCTCGTACAGGTATTCGCTCACTACGCCCGGCGGCGCAAATGGCAGCGCGATGATCGCCGTATCAATACGCCCCGACTTGAGTTCCGTTTCGAGGTTCTCGGTCAGATTTTCCTCGATGTCGAGCGGCATCTGCGGCGCCAGTACATTCAGCGCGGGAATGAGGTCCGGAAGCAGATAGGGAGCTACCGTGTAGATGACGCCGAGCTTCAATGTGCCTGCCAGCTGGTTGCGCCCCGCCTGCGCAATTTCCCGGATGCGTGCCGTTTCTTCCAGCACTTTCTGCGCCTGTTCGACGATCCGCTCTCCCACCGGCGTCACGGTCACTTCGCTCTTTCCACGCTCGAACAGCGACGCGCCCAGTTCCTCTTCGAGCTTCTGGATCGCCACCGACAACGCGGGCTGGCTCACGAAGCATTTCCGCGCGGCGCGGCCGAAATTCCGTTCCTGGGCGACTGCGACGATGTAGCGCAGTTCGGTGAGCGTCATTGGGTGCGCCGCGGCCTAACGCTGGCGCTGCGCGAGAAAGCGCGCGAAGCCGGCACCGATTTCGGGGTGCTTGAGACCGAAGTCCACGCTTGCCTCGAGATATCCCAGCTTGGTGCCGCAATCGTAGCGACGCCCGTCGAACGCGTACGCAAACACCGCTTCTTCCGCGGCCAGGCGCGCTATGCCGTCGGTCAACTGGATTTCTCCGCCCGCGCCCGCAGGCAATGTGCGCAAGTGGCGAAAGATTCGTGGCGACAGGACGTAGCGGCCGATCACCGCCAGGGTCGAGGAGGTGGTGCCGATTTTGGGTTTTTCAACGATGCGCGTGATTCGTCCCAGACGGTCGCCCGCCGGATCGGTTTCGACAATTCCATATTTGCCGATCGCGTCGACCGGAACATTCATGACGCCGATCGTCGACGCGTTCATGCGCGCCGCCACTTCCACCATCTGCTGCATCACGGGCACCTGCGCGTCGATCAGGTCGTCGGCCAGGATGACGGCGAATGGCGCATCGCCGATAACCGGTTCCGCGCACAGCACCGCGTGGCCCAATCCCAATGCTTCCGACTGGCGAATGTAGATGCAATTGATACCCGGCGGAGTTGCCGATTGGACCGCTTCGAGCAGTTCGGTTTTGTTACGCAAGGCGAGTTCGGTTTCGAGTTCGTACGCCTTGTCGAAATGATCCTCGATCGCGCGCTTGTTGCGTCCGGTGATGAAGATCATGTCGGTGATGCCGGCGGCGGCGGCCTCCTCGACCGCATACTGGATGAGCGGCTTGTCGACGACCGGCAGCATCTCCTTCGGGCTCGCCTTCGTGACCGGCAGGAATCGGCTGCCTAAACCAGCGACCGGAAAAATGGCTTTGGTGATTTTTTGCATGGGTTTTCAGGTTTGCAATCCGTTCGTCAATCGGCGAGCATCGCGCGCAACTGGTCCTCGTCCACGATGGTGATGCCGAGCTCCTCGGCGCGGGCGAGCTTGCTGCCGGCATCTGCCCCGGCCACGACGTAATCGGTCTTCTTCGACACGCTGCCCGCGACTTTGCCGCCGCGCGCCTCGATCATGACCTTCGCTTCCTCGCGCGACAACGTCGGCATCGTGCCGGTCAACACAAAAGTGCGCCCGGCCAGCGCTCCGGCGGACGCGCCCGAATTCAGACCCTCATTCAGGCCCTGCGGCGGCCCCTCGGGCCAGTGTACGCCGGCCGCGCGAAGCTGCTCGATTCCCTCGCGGTTATGCGGCTCAGCCATGAATCGCGCGATGGCTTCCGCGAGCACCGGGCCGACATCCTTCACCTGCAGCAAGTCGTCCTCCGTGGCGTCGAGCAATGCATCGAGGCTGCCGAAATGCCGCGCGAGGTCTTTCGCCGTGGCTTCGCCGACGTGGCGAATGCCAAGGCCGAAAATGAACCGCGCCAATGTCGTGTTCTTGCTTTTTTCGATCGCGGCGAGCACGTTGCCAGCGCTTTTTTCCGCCATCCTTTCCAGTTCGGCCAGCTTGGCGAGACCGAGCCGGTAAATATCCGCGGGCGTGCGCAGCAGACCTGCGTCGACGAGTTGATCGACGAGTTTGTCGCCCAGGCCTTCGATGTCGAGCGCGCGCCGGCCCGCAAAATGCAGCAACGACTGCTTGCGCTGGGCCGGGCACACGAGGCCGCCGGTGCAGCGGGCGATGGCCTCGTCGGGCAGGCGCACTATGCCTGAGCCGCATTGCGGGCACGTTGTCGGCATCACGAACGCCGGCGCATTCTTCGGCCGCTGGTCGAGCAGAACCCGCACGACTTCCGGGATGACGTCCCCGGCGCGCCGCACGATGACGGTGTCGCCGACGTGCACATCCTTGCGCCGCACTTCGTCCTCGTTGTGCAATGTCGCATTGGTGACCGTCACGCCACCGACGAATACCGGTGAAAGCCGCGCGACCGGCGTGATCGCGCCCGTGCGGCCGACCTGCACGTCGATGGCGAGTACCTGCGTGGTCATTTCCTCCGCAGGAAATTTGTGCGCGATTGCGAACCTTGGCGCGCGCGAGACAAATCCAAGTTTTTGCTGCAAGGCGAGGCTGTCGACCTTGTACACGACCCCGTCGATTTCGAATGGCAGGCGTTCACGCGCTTTGCCTATCCGGCGGTAATACTCCAACAGTCCGGACAACCCTTGCACGACCGCGCGTTCGCGTGTCACCGGGATGTGGATGTCGGCCAACCACTGCATCGTGGCGCTGTGCGTGGCCGGAGCTGTGGTGCCTCCCCATTCCACTGCGCCAAGGCCGTAGGCGAAAAACGTGAGCCGGCGCGCAGCGGTAATTCGCGGGTCGAGCTGGCGCAGGCCACCCGCAGCGGCGTTGCGCGGATTGGCGAAGGTCTTCTCCCCCTTGCTGGCTTGCGTTTCATTCAGCGCCTCGAAGTCGCGCTTCAACATCACCACTTCGCCGCGTATTTCGATAAGGGACGGCACCGCGGCGCCGTCGAGCTTCAAGGGAATCGAGCCGACGGTGCGCAGATTGAGAGTGACGTTTTCGCCGCTGTAGCCGTCCCCACGGGTGGATCCGGTGGTGAATATACCGCGCTCGTAGGTCAGGTTGATCGCGAGCCCGTCGAATTTCGGCTCGACCGAGTACACGACATCTTCGCTGCCGAGCACCTCGCGCACGCGGCGGTCGAAGGCCTCGACCTCTTTATCGGAAAAAGCATTGTTGAGCGACAGCATCGGCACGCGATGCGTGACCGCCTCGAATTCGGCTGCGGGCGCGCCACTCACCCGCTGCGTCGGCGAGTCCGGCGTCAGGAGCGACGGATAGCGGACTTCCAGGCCCTGCAGCTCGCGGTAGAGTCCATCGTATTCGGCGTCGCTCACGCTCGGCGCATCGAGAACGTAGTAGCGATGATTGTGCGCCTCGAGTTCGCGGCGCACGGTCGCCGCTCGCGCGGCCGCCGCGGCGGGCACGTCAGCCGTGGCCGATGCGGCGCTGCCCATGTTCAGGCGCCGAAGAGCGCGTGGGCGCGCGGGCTTCCCGGATCGATGCGGCATGCCTTGAGTGCGTCGGCGGCGCTTTGTACCTGCTGACGAATGGCGGCCAGTGCGGCGTCGTCGAGCGGGCGCCGGTTGTCATCGACCAGTTCGCCGTCCAACGTGTGCGCGATTCGCTTTGCGGCCATTTTCATCTGGTCGAACGCGCGCAGCGGATCGGACACGCGCGGAACATCGAGCACCAGGACCACGCCGTTGGTCGATGATGCACGCAGCGTGTCGACGGTGAACGGTTCGTTGCGCACGTTCTGCAACGTGTACAGGACCGCGCCGGTCTCCTCCTGCGGCCATTCGAAGCGGCCGCCGGGGGCGAGCTTGAATCCGGCGGCCTCGGCCACTCCGCGCAGGCGCGTTCCCGGAATGCCCGTCGGTTCCTCCTTCAACACCGTGAGCCCGACCTGCACGTCCAGGTCGGCGCACAGGCGGTCGAGCGCCTCGGCACGGTCTGTTTCCGCGGCGACATCGGGAACGGAAAGCGCCGCCGGCAGCATGGGCGCCAGCTCGCTGATCACCCGCACGAAGGTGTCGAGTTGCGCGTGGCTCGCTGCGCCATTGCGGTCGGCCAGGAGCAGGCAGGCGGCAAGTTCGACGAACTCTCCCGGGGTGGCAGAGTGCAGCATGACCCACGGCGATCCCGGCGCGGTTCGGCCAAACCAGCGCAGGCGCTTGCCCATGCGCGCGTGCAGTCCCGCGGCCAGCGCGCCTGCACCCAGCGGTTTGGCGGGCTGCAGGATGACGATGCATTCGATGTCCCGGTCCGGTTGCGGACCGGCCGCATCGGAAGGTGCGGTCGCGCGAGCGGCCACCTCCACGCGGGGCGGTGAGGAAATATCCGCCTCGGCCGGCGCATGTTCGACGATTTCGATGGGCGGCGACCAGGACGATTCGCCCTCTGGATTGGCCACCGCACGATCTGCACGAATTGTGCCGGTGTCCGCGTCCGTATTCGATTTGATGTCGGCGATACGCGCGGCATCCGTGTCTTCGGCCTGGCCCTGCATCCCGCGCAAAGTCGGCTCGACCCGGTTGCCCGTTGCCTGCGGCAACGCATCGTCGGTCTTGCGAAAGGCAGAAGTGATCCGGCGCCGAATGCGGCGCTCCTGCCACGCGTTGTAGACGATGACTCCCGCGACGAGCAGGACGCCGGCGACGATGAGGCCTAGCTGGAGCGAACTCATGTGCATGGGCATGTCGCCGCTGTTTTACCTAAGGGTGCCTGCGCGCCATAGCGAACAAGTATAGCGCGAAGGTCGGCAATAAACGGGCTACGCAGTGGCCTCGGCCAGCGTCAGCGCCTCGGCAATATCGACGGCCACGACGCGCGAAACGCCCGGGTCCGGCATCGTGATGCCCACCAGCTGGTGCGCCATCTCCATCGTGATCTTGTTGTGCGAGATGAACAGGAACTGCGTGGTGTTCGCCATTTCGCGGACCATCGTGCAAAAACGTTCGGTGTTGGGGTCGTCGAGCGGCGCGTCGACTTCGTCCAGCAGGCAGAACGGCGCGGGATTCAACTGGAACAGCGCGAACACGAGCGAGATCGCGGTCAGCGCCTTTTCGCCGCCCGAAAGCAGGTGGATGGATGTATTGCGCTTGCCCGGAGGCTGCGCGATCACCTGCACGCCCGAGTCGAGAATCTCCTCGCCCGTCAGCACGAGTCTCGCCTGACCGCCCCCGAACAGCGTCGGGAAAAGCTTGGCGAAATTGGCGTTGACCGCTTCGAACGTCTGTTGCAGGAGCTCGCGCGATTCACGGTCGATCTGGCGAATCGCAGACTCGAGCGTGGTCATGGCTTCGGCGAGGTCGGCGGCCTGCCGGTCGAGGTAATCCTTGCGCTCGGTGGTCTGCGCCAGCTCGTCGAGGGCGGCCAGGTTCACCGCGCCCAATTCGGCAAGCGCATTCCCCAGGCGTTCGATCTCGGCAGGCAGCGTACGCGCGCTGCCCCATGCCTTAAGCGCCTCCGGCAGCACGGCGACCTGCGCCTGGGCTTCTGTCAGCTGCTCGGTAAATTGCAGTTCCGCCAACGCTGCGGCCTGCTCCTTCAATTGCATGTCCTGGATCTTGACTCGCGCAGGCTCGAGTTTCTGTTCGGACGTGAGGCGAGCCTCGTCGCCGGTGCGCAGTTCAGCCGTGAGCGCCTCTAGATGGTCCCGTGCCGTTGCCAGCGCCTGTTCCGCCTCGCCGCGCAGCGCCAGCTGCCGCTGCAGGGCCTCCTCGACGGGGGTCCAGTCGATG
>JAYTIR010000428.1:0-3419 GCA_043731765.1 Burkholderiales bacterium | reverse complement strand
TCAATCCATGCGCTGAAATCGCCCCTCTCGCGACATCGTTCCAGGCTCCACCGACATAGGGTGGTGTCAAATTCTCCCAATACTGCGCGATGCGCAATTGATCGATCGAGCGATGGTCCGAAATGGAGCGCAATTCAGCAAGTGCCAATTTGAATTCGGCCGAGTCCAATGCGGGTGGCGGCGGCGGTCGCAATTCGGAACCGCTACTCAAGAAGAAGGGCCGCATCTCTCCCAGCCGAGGGAAGATGGGAGGGCGCGCCGGCTGCCCGCTGCTCGCCCATTTGCCCGCGCCAGTGGGCACTGTTCCGGTCCAGGCAAGGTCGAATCGGTCGGTCTTCGCGGCAGCGACGACGTCGGCGGCCGCGGTCTGCCCGATTTGTGCACCGGCGGCGAAATCGTCTCGCGTCGAGCCGGATCCTAGCGCCGCCGTTTCGCCCGAAAGGCGTGCTGCGATGGCGGTTGCGTCGTTAGGGAAGTAGTAGGCGAGGAACGCGGCCGCGGCGCCGGCGGTGGCACCGTCGGATTTGCGTCCTTGCTGGGCCGCGACAACGATCGCGTTGTGCATAGCGAGATTGAGGTAGGCGAGCACGCGTACTGAGCCCTGTTGACCGCTTTTATTGCTTGTGATCAGGTCGCACGCGTATTCGTTCCAACGCATCGTCGCGCTCGGCGTGGCCCAGGGAGATGAATCAAACGCCGAAGGTGCTGCGACCGTCGACCGTTGCGGCGCGCTTGTGCAGCCCGCCAACATGATGACAAGGCCGACGAGCATGAGGACAAGTGTTTGCTGAAGCGGCTCCCAGATCTTAATGCGGTGGATTTGGATGAAATTCATCACACTCTCCTATGTGAACGGTTTTCAATCGCTTCGATCGTCGCGGGTCGCGAATATGTACCCGCAATGGTTGCAACCATACTACGCATTCGCGGCGATTTCACCCCCGACCGCGAAGGGCCGCAGTTGGCCGAAAACGGCCGGTCTGTTCACTGGCGCCAACGGATCGCAAATAGGTACAACTCGGTGGATCCCGCTTTAAATAGACCGAGTGGCAGCCCGGTAATCGTTTAATTCAATGAGTAAAATTGCCGGTCGGCGCGCCGGACTGTTAATCGGCAGGTCCCAGGTTCGAGCCCTGGTCGGGGAGCCAATCTACATGTGGCCCGCAGCGATGCGGGCCGTTTCTTTTTGTTCGGCCATTCCCGCTTTGCCGCGCAAGTTGCAATTCATCTTGATAGGTACATAGAGAAGTGATGGTCAACGTCCGCTGACGACCCATTTCCCCACCGGCTCAGTCGCAACAATCCTTGACAGCCTGATCCGCTGTCTTTTGTTGAGGCCGAAATACTTGGCCGACCGAGTCGTCGAGCCCGCAGTTTGGCCTGATGGACGCCTGATTGGCGCCGGCGCTTCTTGCCAATGCTGTGCCCGCGGAAGACAATCTGCTCGCGAGGACAAGCCAGAAGCTGACGATTGGCGCGTCCATCATCCGAGGACAGAACATGAGCTTTGCAATTCCCGCCAATGAGAGTGGACGGCTGGAAGCGCTCCGGCGTTACCAGATTCTCGATACTGCCCCGGAAGTAGCGTACGACGAAATCACCGAACTGGCGGCGCAGATCTGCGGTTGCCCGGTGGCGGTGATCGGCTTCGTCAACGAGGACCAGGACTGGAAGAAATCGAAGTACGGTCTGCCGGCCAACTTCACTGGAATGCCGCGCGAGATCTCGATCTGCTCGACCACCATCTGTGCCGGCAATTTGCTGCAGGTCGGGGACCTGACCAAGGACGAGAGGTTTCGCGACAACGCGACGGTCACCGGGCCGCCGCACTTGCGATTTTACTGCGGCATGCCCTTAATAACGCCGGACGGCTATGCGCTCGGCACCCTTTGTGTCGTCGATTTCCAGCCCCGTGAAATCAGCTTCGAACAAGGCGAGACCGTGCGCCGGTTGGCCCGCCAGGTCGTGACCCAGCTGGAGCTGCGGCGGCGCGTGCTGGAGCTCGACCAGACGCTCGCCGAGTTGCGCGAAAGCCGCGCTGCCATCACCGACGCGAAGGTGAAATCGGAGGAGCTGCTGCTGAACATCCTGCCGGCGGCGATCGCCGAGGAGTTGAAGCTGCATGGCAAGGTCATCCCGCGCCATCACGATGCGGTCACCATCCTGTTCGCCGATTTCAAGGGGTTCACGCGCCTCGCCGAAACCATGGAGCCTGTGGCGTTGATTCAGCTGCTCGACGAGTACTTCACCAAGTTCGACGAGCTGGCGGTCGCCCACGGCATGGAGAAGTTGAAGACGATCGGAGATTCCTATATGTGCGTCGGCGGCCTGCCGGAGACGAACCGCACCCATCCGATCGATGCCTGCCTCATGGGACTCGCCATGCAGGCATTTGTTGACCAGATGAAGCGTCAGCGCGACAAGTTTCGCCTGCCCAGCCTGGAGCTCCGGGTGGGCGTGCACACCGGACCGGTCATGTCCGGGATCGTCGGCAAGCACAAGTTTACCTATGACATCTGGGGCGATGCCGTGAACGTCGCCTCCCTATTGGAGACAAACGGTAAGCCTGGTCGAGTCAACATCTCCGAAAGCACCCATCACCGGGTGAAGGAGCTGTTCGTGACTGAGGCGCGCGGGACGATCGAAGCCAAGAACAAAGGCCAGCTGGCGATGTTCTTCGTTGATCGGATCAAACCGGAATTCTCCGCCGACGCGGAGGGTCGTGTTCCCGACGAGCGATTCCAGTCGCGGCGCAGCGGTGTCGCCTCCGCATCCTCGCAATGGCCAACAACCCCCGCGGCGACATCGTGAGTTGAGGGCCGAAGGTCTGCAAGTGGCCGACCTCGGCCGGTGGTGCAGGAATCCCGCGTTGAACATTCCATCCAGCCTGCCGGAACGTCTGGATATTCCCGCGGCCTGGATCGGGGCGGATATCCGCGAAATTCCCGACACGTGGCGATGGCAGTTATCGAAGGCGGAAGTTGCCGAACTGGAGGACGCCGCACGGGCATTCCTCGCCCAACACGGTGATATCTCGCACCTCAGGCCCGAGACCTTCGTCGTGCCTATGTTGCAATCGAAACTCGAAATCCTGAGCACTACACTGATTCACGGCATTGGTTTCGAAGTGATACGGGGAATTCCCGTTGATCGAATAGGCGTGGCGTTGGCGTCAACGATCTTTGTCGGCATTGGCGCCCATCTCGGTCGCGCTCGTTCGCAGAACGCGGATGGACACCTGCTGGGTCATGTCCGCGACGTCGGCGCCGACAGTCGAGATTCCAACACCCGGATCTATCAGACCAGCGAACGCCAGACCTTCCATACGGACTCGGCGGATGTTGTCGGGTTGCTGTGCCTGAATGAGGCCCGCCGGGGCGGCGATTCACTGCTGGTGAGCGCCGTGACGATCTACAACG
>JAYTIR010000427.1:0-11460 GCA_043731765.1 Burkholderiales bacterium | reverse complement strand
CGAGCAGGCCGAGCAGGGAGTCGACTACTTCACGATCCACGCGGGCGTCCTGCTGCGCTACATCCCGATGACCGCAAAGCGCATGACCGGCATCGTCTCGCGCGGCGGATCGATCATGGCCAAGTGGTGCCTGTCGCATCACAAGGAGTCCTTCCTCTACACGCATTTCGAGGACATCTGCGACATCATGAAGGCCTACGACGTGAGCTTCTCGCTCGGCGACGGCCTGCGACCCGGCTGCATCGCCGACGCCAACGATGCCGCGCAGTTCGGCGAGCTCGAGACCCTGGGCGAGCTGACAAAAATCGCCTGGAAGCACGACGTGCAGACCATGATCGAAGGTCCGGGCCACGTGCCCATGCACCTGATCAAGGAAAACATGGAACGCCAGCTGCGCGTCTGCGGCGAGGCGCCATTTTATACATTGGGGCCGTTGACTACCGACATCGCGCCCGGTTACGACCACATCACCAGCGCGATAGGCGCGGCGCTGATCGGCTGGTTCGGCACGGCAATGCTCTGCTACGTCACGCCGAAGGAGCACCTCGGCCTGCCGAACAAGCAGGATGTGCGCGATGGCATCATCACCTACAAGATCGCGGCACACGCGGCAGACTTGGCCAAGGGTCATCCCGGCGCGCAGATCCGCGACAACGCGCTGTCCAAGGCGCGCTTCGAGTTCCGGTGGGAGGACCAGTTCAATCTGGGCCTCGATCCCGACAAGGCGCGCGAATTCCACGACGAGACGCTGCCGCAGCACGGCGCCAAGCTGGCGCACTTCTGCTCGATGTGCGGGCCGCATTTCTGCTCGATGAAGATCACGCAGGACGTGCGCGATTATGCTGCGAAGATCGGCGTCTCCGACGAGGACGCGTTGCAGAAAGGGATGGAGGTGAAGGCGATCGAGTTCGTGCAGAAGGGTGCGGAGATCTACTCCAAGGCGTGACCGGTGCAGACTTCAAGGATCGCCGTCACTCGCGCCGCGATCTGCCGTGCCGCGCACGCGACTGATTCCGGAAACTCCCGAACCGCGAACCATCGCGCCCCCGTCGGCTACAAGTCCCGGTAAAACGCGATCGCCCGTCTGCAAAAGTTCACTCCTCGCCTCCCAACAATCGCACGATGTAGCCACCGGATTTTTCGTCGCGTTCGAGCGTAATGTTGCCGCCTTTCTCCGCCGCTTCGAGCAACGCATTGAACGAACGAAAGCCGTAATACGACTCGTTGAAGCCGGGCCTGCGGCGCTTCAATGCCTGCTTGACCATCGATCCCCAGATTTTTTCCTCGTCGCCGCGCTCGGTCACCAGCGCTTCGAGCGTTTCGATGATGAGGTCCAGCGCCTCGGCGCGGCGCTCCTCGTCACCCTTCTTCGTGGGCGCCTTCGCCTCACCAACGGCGGGCTTGGTCGTCGGTTTCGGTTCGCTGTTGCCAGTCGATTTCGCCGCGGCGCGCCGGGCCAGGGGCTTTTTCTTTTCGCGCACGAGGTCGTCGTAGAAGATAAATTCGTCGCAGTTCGCGATCAGCAGATCCGACGTGGAGTTCTTGACCCCGACGCCGATGACCACCTTGTTGTTCTCGCGCAATTTCGAGACGAGCGGCGAGAAATCCGAGTCGCCGCTGATGATGACGAACGTCTGCACGTGCGCCTTGGTGTAGCAGAGGTCCAGCGCGTCGACGACCATCCGGATGTCGGCGGAATTCTTGCCCGACTGCCGCACGTGCGGGATCTCGATCAACTCGAACGACGCTTCATGCATCGGCGCCTTGAACGCCTTGTAGCGGTCCCAGTCGCAATAGGCCTTCTTGACCACGATGCTGCCCTTGAGCAGCAATCGCTCCAGCACCTTGCCGATGTCGAATTTCTCGTAATTGGCGTCGCGGACGCCGAGGGCGATGTTCTCGAAATCGCAGAACAGCGCCATGTTGGTGATTTCGGGGGCGTGGGCCATGGGGAGCGAGACCGCGTGGTGGGAATCCATCACGATACCAGTGTCCGGGTCAGTCCCTCGGGGGTTTCGATGCCGCTGGGCGCTTCCGCGTTAAACTCGGCTCCAGGAATCCCTGTTTCGCCTCGAAACGAGTCCATGTCCCTGCCCACGCTATCGCTGCTCGAAACCCGCGTTCTCGGCGTGCTGGTAGAAAAACAGCACACGGTGCCCGACACCTATCCGCTGACACTGAATGCGCTGGTCGCCGGGTGCAATCAGAAAACGAGCCGCGACCCGATTCTCAATGCGACCGAGGCCGAAGTGCAGGCGGTCGTCGATCACCTGAAGTCCTATGCGCTGACCGTCGAGTCGAGCGGTGGGCGGGTGATGCGTTACGCGCACAACGTGGGAAAGGTGCTGGCCATTCCATCACAGTCGGTGGCACTGCTCGCGACAATCATGCTGCGCGGCCCGCAGACCGTCGGCGAATTGCGGATCAACTGCGAGCGCGTGCACCACTTCTCCGACATCTCCGCGGTCGAGGGCTTCCTGCACGAACTTGCCGCGCGAGAAGGCGGCGCGCTGGTGGTGGAGTTGCCGCGCCAGCCGGGCACGCGCGAAACGCGCTGGGCGCACCTGCTCGCCGGCCCGCCTTTCACCGACACTGTCGTCCGCATCGCCGCCGCCGAGGGCGATGTCGTCACGGTGTCGGAGCTGGCCGCGCTGCGCGCCAACGTCGCGGAACTGCAAGGCGAACTCGGGACTATCCGGGCAACGGTGGCGAAATTGTGCGACGAACTGGGAATCGCGCCGCCACTGCAACCCTAAACGATGCGCACCACCACGCCGGCGGCGCGCGATCATGACGATTTCATTCCTGAAGCGAGGTGCACCATGGGTTTGCTCGACGGATTACTCGGCAACATGATGGGCGGGATGTTGGGCGGCGGAACATCGGCACAAGGCGCGCAGGGCGGCAGTCCGATGATCCAGATGGCGCTGCAGATGTTGCAGCAAAACGGGGGCATCGAAGGTCTGCTCGCAAAATTCCAGCAGGCCGGGATGGGCCAGCAGGCGCAATCGTGGATCGGCACCGGCCAGAACATGCCCATCTCCGCGGATGCACTGTCGAAGATATTCGGACAGGGCCAACTGGGCCAGATCGCACAGCAGCTCGGCATATCGCATGATCAGGCCGCCGGCGGCCTCGCGGAAGCTCTGCCCAACGTCGTCGACCAGATGACGCCCGATGGCGAGATTCCTGCGGAACACAACGACCTCGTGGCGCAGGCGTTGGCAATACTGCAAAAACGCAGACAGGCCTAGTGTACTGAACCAGGGATCCGTCGAATGCCTGATCCGGGCAATTTTGCATTGGACGGCGGCTGCACCTGCGGCGCAGTGCGCTTTCGAATGACGAGCAAACCCATGTTCGTCCACTGCTGCCATTGCCGATGGTGCCAGCGCGAAACCGGGACTTCGTTTGCGCTCAACGCGATGATCGAAGCCGACCGCGTCGTCTTGCTCGCGGGCGAGCCCGAAGTGGTGAACACGCCGTCGAACAGCGGGAAAGGACAGAAGATCTCTCGCTGCCCGAAATGTCGCATCGCGCTGTGGAGCAATTATTCAGGAGGAGGCGATGCGGTGCGCTTTGTACGCGTCGGCACGCTCGACGAACCAGATCGGCTGCCGCCCGACATGCACATTTTCACGGCATCGAAACAACCCTGGGTCGTCCTTCCTCCGGGCATTCCCGCCGTCGCGGAATATTACGAAAGCAGCAAGTATTGGCCCAAAGACAGCCTCGCGCGGCGCGCGGCACTGAGACGCGGTTGAAAAACTGACACCAAAGCCGTGATGACGCGCGTCAATCCTGACGCCACGGCAGGCCGTCGACGCGCCAGCCGTTGACGATGCGCTGTCCCCGCGCATTCTTGTCGCCCTCGAAGCCCTTGAGAACGTTGAACGCGGACGCGAAACCGTTCCCGGCCGCGAGCGTCGCCGCATGTCTAGAGCGCACGCCGCTGCGACACAGGAACGCGACCGGCCGGTCGGGCTCGACCTTCTCCCGCAACTGCTCGAGAAAGTGCTCGTTGCGTTTCTTGGCGGGATAGTCGTACCACTCGATCGAGATGCTTCCCGGAACGTAGCCGATCAACTCGCGCTCGGCGAGCGTGCGCGTGTCGACGAGTTCAATTTCGCCATCCTTGAACAGCGCCCAGGTTTCGGCCGGCAGAAGGAACCCGCGGAAGGAAACGCCTTCATCCTTCGCCCTCGCTTCGGCGCGCGCGAGAATCGCGGCACGATCGGCGATGTCGTCAGGCGGCATGCGGGATTCCGAGGCGCCTGTTGGCAGGCACAAAGATGTCCATCATCTTGGGTCTGGGCAGTTTGAGGTTGGCCATGAGTTCGACAAACGCCGCGCGGTCGCGGTTGGCGAGCCTCGCGTTGTGCCGTTTTTCCCAGCCGATCGTGGACGCCGCATTGCCGCGGTAATCGTGACCGGGATAGACGCGCGTGATGTCGGGGAGCGTGAACAGGCGGGCGTGGATGCTGTCGTACAACGCCCCCGCATCGCCTCCCTGGAAATCGGTGCGGCCGCAGCCATCGATCAGCAGCGCATCGCCGGTGAAGACGTTGCCGCGCCACAGGTAGCTCATGCTGCCCGCCGTATGGCCCGGCGTATGCAGCGCGCGCAACTGTTCCGCGACGCCGAACAGCAGCACGTCGCCATCTTGCAGCTGCACGTTCGCAGGCGCGATGCCGCAGCCGGAAGGCGCCGCCGCGAGCGCACCGGTCGCAGCGATGAGGCGCGCCGCGCCGGTGATGTGGTCGGCATGCGCGTGCGTCTCAAGCGCGTAGCGGAGGCGCAGGTCGAGGCGCTTGATGAGCGCCAGGTCGCGTTCCACCTGCCGATCCACCGAATCGATGGCCATGGCTTCACGGGTCGCGCGGTCGACCAGGAAATACGTGAACGTCGAGGACTCGACGTCGAAGAGCTGGATGAGATCGTGTTCCACGGCGACATTTTACCCAGGTTCGGATTTGCGTGCGATGCACGGCGGGGACGAACGCTGGATATGCGACAATTCGCAGCGTCTGCGGCCGCCGCATTTGCGCGCCCGCCTTGCGCCTTCAGGACCTCGCCTTGGACCACCCCACTCTTCTCGTCGCGTTGTTGCTGGGTCTGGTCGAAGGCATCACCGAGTTCCTCCCGGTTTCGTCGACCGGCCATCTGATCGTGGCCGGCTCGCTGCTGGGCTACACCGGCGAGCAGGCGAAAGTGTTCGAGATCGTCATCCAGGCAGGTGCGATCCTCGCCGTGTGCTGGGAATTCCGCGTCAGGCTGTTGACGGTTGCGCGCGGACTGGGTCGCGACGCCCGCGCAAACCGGTTTGTCCTCAATCTTTTCATTGCGTTCCTCCCCGCCGCCGTGCTCGGTCTCGCCTTCAACATGGCAATCAAGGCGGCGCTGTTCGCACCAGTTCCGGTGGCCTGCGCATTTGTCGTCGGCGCGTTCGTGATCCTGTGGGCCGAGCGCCGGCAACGGACGCGGCCCGAGACGATGCGCATCGACGATGTGGATGCGATGCGCTGGACCGACGCGCTGAAGGTCGGCTGCGCGCAGGCGCTCGCCCTTGTACCCGGCACCTCGCGCTCAGGCGCGACGATCATCGGCGGCATGCTGTTCGGAATGTCGCGCAAGGCGGCCACCGAATTCTCGTTCTTCCTGGCCATTCCCACTCTGTTCGCCGCGTGCGCCTACGAAGCCGTGAAGAACCGGCACTTGCTGGCGGCGGCGGACCTGCCCGCGTTTGGCGTCGGATTCGCCGCCGCATTCATCTCGGCGTTCCTGTGCGTGCGCTGGCTGCTGCGCTACGTGAGCCACCACGACTTCACGCCATTTGCCTGGTACCGCATTGCGTTCGGCGCGGTGATTCTCGCCACCGCATGGACCGGCGTGGTGGTCTGGAACTAGATCAGAACGTCGCGACAGGATCCTCTACCTGTGCGGATGAGGCCATTGGCGTCGACTGCTCCTGTATCCGCAACTCCGGCGACGAAATACCTGCCGGACCCGCAGCCAGCATTTGCGCTCCGCGGTTTTCGATCCCCTCGGTCAAATGCGAGTCCAGGCTGACGAACGGCACGTCGTCGCGCGCCGGCCCCTGCGGCATGTACGCCGGCGACTCCACAGATCTTGCACTCGGCGCATAAGCCGCTTGTCCCGCCACCAGCGCGAGCACCCCGACAGCGAGTGCGACGACCATCGCCTTGAAAGCAGCCGACAGGCCCGTTTCGCGTTCATCACCATGATTGGTTCTGCGCATTGCGGTCTCCTTCCCGTTTCGTTTTGCTGCAACGTGAATCGGGAGGCACGCAGGCCAACCGCGATTCACTCCACCGGCGTTACGCGCAAACACGCGAGGCCGATGGAACCCACTTTAGGAGGAGGACGCGCTGTTTGCGCGGTAGGAATCAGGTCCGCGCGATTGGACTATTCGCGCAACCGCGACAACGCCTGCGGGATTCGATCGAAGGCAGGAACATTGCGGGATCCGTGAACCGGATCACCAGCCTGTCGGAAGTTTGCGCAGGATCGAGATGGTGCGATCCTCGACGGCAAGATACCCGCCGGAGACGAGGTCCTTCATCAGCTTGCCGATCATGTCGCGCGACGCGCCCACGCGATCGGCGATGTCCTGCTGCGTGAGTTTCTCGCGCACCGCGACCTTGCCGTCGACGTCCGTGGCCAGGGCGTTGAGAAGGCGCGCCAGCCGGCCATAGACATCCGACAGCGCAAGGCTCTTCACGTTCTCCGTCGTAACGCGCACGCGGTGGATCAGCTTCTCGATCAGGTACATCGCGAAATCGGGATGGGCAAGGATGAAATCGCGAAAATGAGCGCGGTTGACGATGGCGCAGGTGGTCGGCTCGACGGTAATCACGGAGGCCGAACGCGTCGAGCCATCGAGCGACATCTCGCCCAGGCATTCACCCGGCCCGTGGAAATCGATGACGACTTCGCGGCCCGCCGCGTTGCTCGCGTAGACCTTTACGCGTCCGGCAAGAATGATGTAGAGGGCATCGCCAGTGTCACCGTCGTGGATCAGCACCATCTGCTTCGGAAACTGGCGCACGACTCCGGTTTCGGCGATCGCGCGGAGCGTCTCCTGGCGTAAAGGTGCGAACGGGTCGGCGGGTGGTGCGGCGGTCACGGCGTTCCCAAGCTGCGGGGGACGCGGGAATGCTAGCACGCCAGAAGCCTGTCCGTGGTTCTCCCGGAAGGCTGCCAGGACCACCTACGCAGCCACCTTGTCGCAGACCAGGCGCGGCTCTCCGTCCAAGGCGGGTGCTCCCGCGCCTTTCGCCGCAACCACGGCGATGTGGTGCCGCGTGAGCGGCGACCGCAGTGCCGCGAACGCGACAACGTCCCGCGCAAAGCGCGCTGGCGCAGCGGCGCAGGGCGCGTGATCGGCCTTCGGATAGCGAATGACTTGTGCGCCCGGCACGAACGAAAGAAACCAGCGTCCCAACTGCGCGCAGTCATACAGGTTGCGGCCGCCTCCCAACACGGCAAGCAGCGGAACCTGCAACCTGGCGAGATCGGCGCGGTAATCACGGTCGAGCATGCTGCGCCAAAGCGCCAGCATCGAGCCACTGGCCAACTGGCGCAGATTGCGACGCAGCGATTCCTGCTGCCCGGTGTGCGATTCGTGCTCGGCGCGAGCTTCGGCATCGCAACCACGCGCCTGCAGTGACAACCACGCGTCAGCGAAGTTGGCGCGGATCTGCGCCTCGAATTCACGCGCATCCGCGGCGAGGAATCCGCTGAACAGGCCGAGTTGCCAATCCGGCGCGGCAAGCATTCGCGGCGACTGGTCCACCAGAATCACGCGGGACACGCGTCCTGGGTCATAGTTGCGCAGGTATTCGAGGATCGTGAGCGCGCCAAGTCCGTGGCCCACGAGCACCGGACAATCGGGCGCGCACGCGGTGATCGCCGCGTCGAGATCGGCCGCAAGCAAGCCTAATGTCGGCACCCCGCTTTCGGGCGTGCCGCGCGAGGTGCCGTGCCCGCGCGCGTCCCAGGTTCCCACAGTGTTCGACCACGACAACACGTGCCGTATCGGTTCCCACGCGCGTTGTGTTTCGGCCATATCGTGCAGCAGCAGGATGGGTGCGCCCTTGCCGGTTCGCCGCATCACGAATGCGTGTCCGTCGCAGGACGTCACGGTGGTTTCCGGATACGAGGCGGCGCGTGAATCCACGTTTTCGCGCCGAACCGGAATGCACGGACCTTCCGCCAGGCCGGCGAAGCCGTGTTGTGCGTCGTGATTCATTGAGGTCCCCTCGCGCGGGAGTGGTTCCCGCATGCAGGCCATCTTGAGGCGTCCGGGAATCAGCCGCACGGGAGTGATCAACGGCGGAGTTGCGGAATATTCGCCCTGTTTCCGATCACGGGCTAATCGAACTTGCGGGTATCGTCGATCACCTTGCCGTCGTTGGGGAGCTCGCCGGCCTTTCGAAATATCACTTCGCCACGCAGTTTGGTGACATCGCGGATCGCGGCGATGATCGCGTCCGCGTTTGCAGTCGCGTCGTTGGCAATTTCGACGTGCAGGATCATGCGGTCACTGCCAGCCTGGTTGTCGACGATCAGCCGCGCTTTCGCGATCTCCGGATGCCGCTTGATGATGGCCGCCACCTGTGACGGATGCACGAACATGCCCTTGACCTTGGTCGTCTGGTCGGCGCGGCCCATCCAGCCCTTGAGCCGCATGTTGGTTCGCCCGCAACCGGACATGCCGGGCAGCAGCGCGGACAGGTCGCCGGTTCCAAAACGGATCAACGGATAGTCGGTGTTGTACAAGGTCGTGACCACGACTTCGCCCACCTCGCCGGGCGCTACGGGATCGCCAGTGCCGGGACGCACAATCTCGACAATGACGCCTTCGTCGACGACCAACCCTGTGCGCGCGGGAGTTTCATACGCGATCGTGCCGAGGTCCGCCGTCGCATAAACCTGACAGCCGTTGATTCCGCGTGTGGCCAGCGCGTCGCGCAGCGGCGGCAGGAAAGCTTCACCGGAGACGAGTGCCTTGCGCAGGGACGGCAGCGCCACACCCTGTTCGTCCGCCTTCTCCAGAATGATCCGGAGAAACGACGGCGTGCCCACGTAACCATCCGGCTTCAAGTCCGCCATCGCCTGCACCTGCTGCTCGGTCTGGCCGATGCCCCCGGGAAACACAGTGCAGCCCAGCGCATGCGCGCCGGTTTCGAGCATCGAGCCGGCCGGCGTGAGGTGATAGGAGAAACAGTTGTGGATCAGGTCGCCGGCGCGGAAACCGGCTGCGAAGAGCGGCCGAGCAAGGCGCCAGTAATCCGGCCGCGCGCCTTCAGGTTCGTAAATCGGGCCGGGTGAGGCAAACACGCGCCGCGTATTTGACCAACCCGCGCCCCCACCGGTCACGGCAAAACCGGCAGCAGCAAAGCCTCCGAACGGCCGATCGCCTTTCTGGATTTCGAGCAACTCGGATTTCCGCGTGACGGGCAATCGCGCGAGAGCCGCGCGCGAGGTCACGGCGGCCGCGTCGACATCCGCAAGAATTTTCGCGAATGCGGAAGAGTTGCCTTTCGCGTGCATGACCTGGCGCGGCAATGCCGCGAACTGCGCGCGCTCCCTGAGCTCCGGGTCGCGCGTTTCCAGCGCGTCGAAATGCTCAGGCAATCGATCAGGCAAAGGGCGAGGAACCCGGTCAGGCAAGCCAGCGCTTGCGGCGGCGATAGTGTTTCACGTCGCGGAAGGATTTGCGGCCTCCGGACGACAATCCGAGATAGAACTCCTTCACGTCCTCGTTCGACGCCAGATCCCCGGCCTCTCCATCCATCACGACCCGGCCGTTTTCGAGGATGTAACCGTAATTGGCGTAGCGCAGCGCCACCGTCGTGTTCTGTTCGGCGAGCAGGAACGACACGCCTTCCTTGCTGTTCAGGTCCTGGACGATCTCGAAGATTTCCTCGACGATCTGCGGCGCGAGACCCATCGACGGCTCGTCCAGCAGGATCATCGACGGTTGGGCCATCAGCGCGCGGCCAACGGCCGTCATCTGCTGTTCGCCGCCGGAGGTGTAGCCGGCCTGGCTCGACCGGCGCGTCTTCAGGCGCGGAAAATAGTGGTAGACCTTTTCGAGCGCGGTAGCGATGCCCGCGCGCGAGACCTTGCGCGTGAAGGCGCCGGTGAGCAGATTTTCCTCCACGGTCAGGTGCTGGAAGCAGTGTCGTCCTTCCATCACCTGGCACACGCCCATTTTCACGAGTTCGTTGGTCGTAAGCTTGTCAACGCGCTTGCCCTTGAACTCGATGGTGCCCTTGGTCACGTCGCCGCGCTCTGCCGAAAGCAGATTCGATATGGCCTTCAACGTCGTGCTCTTGCCGGCGCCGTTTGCGCCAAGCAGCGCCACGATCCGGCCTTCGGGCACTTCGAGTGACACACCTTTCAACACGAGGATCACGTGATCGTAGATGACCTCGATGTTGTTCACCGAAAGATACGGCGCGGCGATTGCAGGCTGCGAAGCGGCAGCGTTGGCGGACATGGCGGATGCGCTGTTTAGTTTTCCTTGGCGCAGTCGCGCAGGGTGATCTTCTTTTCCGCGGCGTACTTGGCGGCGGACTCCTCGACCATCTTGCGCACCATGGCGCGATCGCCCGCCATGAACGGCGTGACCTGTTTCATTCCGGTGCCGTCCCACATCTGGAACTTCACCATGCCCGAGCCTTCATGGTCGACGCAGCTCGTCTTGATTGGGGGGAAGAGCCCCGGTGCGCCGAGTTCCTTGATTCGGGCCTCCGTGAGGTTCAAATGCTCGAATCCCCATCGCAACTGCTCGGGCGTCATGAGCTTGCCCTTGCCGTAATTGGACTGCGCGACCCGGATCGCCTCGACCACGATCATTCCGTAGACCAGGCCGCGCGTATACATGACGTTGCCGAGCCGCGAAGGATCCTCCAGGTTGCCCTTCTTGGCGCCATACACCTTGGTCTTGATGTCCTGCATCACCGGGAAATTGGTGCCGGAGGCGGTGAACGAGGCACTGACGTAGCCCTTGGAGGCATCGCCGGCCGGGATCACGTCCTCTTCCGAGCCCGCCCACCAGACGCCGAGAAGTTTGTCTCTCGGATAACCGGTCTTCGCAGCCGTCTTGAGCGCGACGGTACTCATCACGCCGTAGGTCCACACGATCACGTAGTCGGGCTTGGCCTGGCGGATCTGCAGCCACTGCGATTCCTGGGTCTGCCCGGGTGGCGCAACAGGAATCTTCAGCACGTCGAAGCCGATCTTGGCGCCCAGCGCATCGAGCACCGGAATCGGTTCCTTGCCGTACGCCGATTCGTGGTACAGGAACGCGATCTTCTTGCCCTTCAGCTTGTCGAGCGCGCCCTCCTTCTGGCCGAGGTACGCGATCATCGCTGCCATCTGGTCCCAGTAGGTCGTGCCGATCGGAAAGACCCAGTCATAAACGCGCCC
>JAYTIR010000426.1:0-20918 GCA_043731765.1 Burkholderiales bacterium | reverse complement strand
CTGGCCAATGCCTGCTGCATTGCCTGGATCGGACCGTCGCCGTCCGGCGGCGAGTCCGTGATGCGATAGCTCGACAGCGAATTGCCGTCGCCCGCCAGTTCCGCGTAGATGTGCGCACCGCGCCGGCGCGCCGCCTGCCATTCCTCGAGCACCAGGAAGCCCGCACCTTCGCCCAACAAAAAGCCGTTGCGCGTTGCATCGAACGGTCGGCTCGCACGCTGCGGCGCATCGTTGTCGGGCGATAACGCCGACAAGAGGCAGAAGCCGGCGATGCCGACCGGGCTGATCATCGAATCGAATCCCCCGGCAAGCGCGCAGTCGACGGTGCCGCGCCGGATCAGCTTCATCGCCGTGCCCAGCGCCTGACCGCCGGACGCGCAAGCGGTGTGCACCGAGGTCGCGTAGCCCCGGATGCCGTAGCGACGGGTGAGGAGCGACAGCCCGGCCGCGCAGTTGCTGCGGCAAAACGCCAGCGGATCGTTCGCCGGACCATCCGTCAGCAGCAATTCGGAATGGAGTTCGCCGTCGGCGGCAGAATGTTGATGCGTCGTCGCGAGGTCAGCGAAATCCACTCCCATCATTCCGGCGCCGACCGCGCAGCCCCAACGCATCGCATCCGCTTCGGTCGGGCGAATGCCGGCGTCGCGCAGCGCCTGTTCCGCCGCCGCGAGCGCGAAGCGGTGGGAGCGATTGGTGAACTTCTGCAATCGGCGATCGTCAATCAGGTCACGATCGTCGAAATCCTTCACCTCTGCCGCGATATGCACCGGAAAGCCGCTGGCGTCGAACAGGCTGATCGGCGCACCGCCGCTCTTGCCGTGGAGGAGCGCATCCCACGTCGTGGTGACGTCATTGCCGACCGGCGTCACCAGCCCCAAACCCGTAATTGCAACTCGGCGGCGTTCAGCCATGGCGTCAGGCACGCCGCGCGACGAGCTCGAGCCGCGCTGTCGCAATGGTCTTGCCGTCGCCATCGCGCGCGCTCAACGCGATACGAGTCGTACCTTCCTGAGTGCCCGCGAATTCAGCACCGGAGTCGACCTCCTGACCCGGGAGGATGAATGCGCGCATCTTCACGTGGGTCATGCGCGACGGCACGGGATCCGGCACGCCCGGCGCCGCGTTCGCCTCGCGCGCAAGCAGCGTGGCCAATTCGATCTGCGAATCGAGCAGCAGCGTCGCCGGGAACACGGGGCGGCGCGGGAAATGGTCGGCAAAGAACGAGGCGGATGCGGGGACATGCAATTTCGCGCGCACCGACTGCCCGGGAACATGTTCGACGGTTTCCACGATCGGCGCGACGACGCCTTTGAAGCGATCGGCAGGCGCGCCCGCGCCACATAGCAACGCAAAGCGCTCGCGGAGAGCCTCGGGCGCGTCGAAGTCGGCCACCGGCAACATCGGGCCGAGACAATCGTTCAATTCAATCACCCGTTTCCCGTTCACGTCGGCAGAGCCGCGATACGACACGGCGTTATCGTCAACATCGTCGATTTCAACCGAGAGATGTATTTCATCACCTGGCACGACGTGTCCGAGAAAGCGCGTCTCGCCGGCGAGTGCCGCGACCGGCCGTCCCCGATATTCGATATGTTCCATCGAGACCCAGGCGGCGAGCTGGCCGACCGCTTCCGCAACCAGGCACGCCGGGAACGCATGGATTGCGGCCGGCACGTGGAAAATTCCGCGCGCGCTGGTTCCCGGTGTGAATTCCGTGATGCGGTCGACAAAGGAGAACGCGGCAAAATGGTCGGGATGGTCAGGCATGGGCTCCGCGCGCGCTTTAGCCCGTTGCCTTGGCTTCGCGCTGCGCCTGGATCACGAGCTTGCAGAATGTTTCCGGAGTGAAAAGGCGCGGAATATCCTTGACTTTCATCGGATCGGCGAAGCGGTCGGCGGCGATTTCCGACAGGTACGACCGCAGTTGCTTCAATCCAGTCTCGGTCAAGACACCCTTTTGCTCGAACTCGGCCTCGGTCAGGCTGCCGCGCGCGTTGTCGATGATCTTGCCGCGCGGGATCTTGATCTTGAACGCGCGCTCGAGGCGAAACACCATGTCGAGGAAGTCGATCGACTCCGCGTCGAGTCCCTCGATCAGCGACACATCGAGCTTGATGTCGGCGACATCGCAGCCCAGCGCATCGGCCATCGTTTCCGAGACGGTCGGAAACACCGCGTTGATTTCGTCCTTGGTGATTTCGGTTGCCATCGTTGCCTCACTCCATTTTGAAGCCGCCATCGATATTGATGATCTGGCCGGTGACGTAATCGGCAAAGCGCGAGGCCAGGAACCATACCGCGTAGGCCACTTCCTCCGGCTTGCCGTACCGCTTGAGCAGGATGCGCGCCGTGACGGCGTCGCCCGCCAGCTCGCGCACTTCCTGCGACATTTCCGTTTCGATCACTCCCGGCGCGACCGCGTTGACCGTGATCTTGCGCGGCGCCAGTTCGACCGCCAGCGCGCGGGTGAACGCGTTGATCGCGCCTTTGCTCGCCGCATAGTTGGTCTGGCCGCGGCCGCCCTTTTCTCCCGCCACCGAGCTCAGGTTGATGATCTTGCCGCTGCGCTGGACGATCATGTGCGGCGCCACCGCGCGCACGACGTTGAACACCCCGCCGACGTTCGTTTCGAGAACCACCGTCACGTCGTCGTCGCCCATCGCCGCAAGCTGGTTGTCGCGAATCATTCCTGCGTTGTTGACGAGGATGTCGATCCGGCCGCAACGTTCGGCAACGCGCTCGACCGCGGCGGCGCACGCGCGCGAATCGCGGATGTCCACCTGATCGGATGTGATGTTGCCAACCGAGTTACCGCCGCCCGCCTTGCCCGCGGCCTCGACTTCACCCGCGGCCACCGCATTGTCGCGATAAAAGAACGTGACGTCGACGCCTTCGGCGGCCAGCAGCAGGACGATGGCGCGGCCGATGCCGCGGCTGCCGCCCGTCACGATCGCCACCTTGCCCGCGAGACCCGGATCCATTGTCATGTCGACATCAGCCTGAAATCGCGAAACCGCCGTCGACGACCAGCGTATGGCCGTTGATCATGCCGGCTTCCGGCAGGCAAAGGAGGAATACCGCGCCCGCGACATCCTGCGGCGTCAGCTCCGGGCCTGCGGGTGTGCGCTGCGAAAAATTGGCAAGCAATTCCTCGCGGTTGGGGAAGTATCGAAGTGCGTCGGTATCGACCACGCCGGCGCTCACGGTGTTCACGCGAATGCCGCGGGGCCCCAACTCCTGCGCCAGCGCGCGCACCAGCGCTTCCAGCGCCGCCTTCGACGCGCCGATGAAACCGTAGCCGGGCATCGCGCGTTGCGCACCGAGGCTCGACAGCGCGATGATGCGCGCGCCGGGCGACATGAGCGGCAGGCCACGCTGTGTAAGGAGGTTCAGCGCCAGCGCATTGGTCTCCATGCACCAGCGCCAGTGCTTCAGCGTCATGTCGACCGTGGGTTTCAGAACGCCGCTGGCTGCGTTGCTGACCAGGATGTCGAGCCGGTCGAAATGCTTGCCGAATTCCACGAAGATTTCGTCGACGCTGTCCGGAATGCCGACGCTCCCGGAAATTGCGCAGGCGCGCCGGCCCAGCGCGCGTATCTCCATGCACAGCGCTTCCGCTTCGTCGGCACTGTTGTAGTAATTGGCCGCGACGTCGCAGCCCTCGCGGGCGAGTTTCAATGCGATCGCGCGCCCGATGCCGCGGGCCGCGCCGCTGACGAGCGCCACTTTGCCGGTCAATGCGCCTGTCATGATGAAAGTTTCGAGGGCCCCACCCGCCTCCGCTTCCGGCAACGGGCCGGTCGGGACAGGCAAAACCGCTATTCTACCGTGCCCACCCCCGCCGACCTGCCCATGGCGGTCAAGGCATCAAGGACCCGGTCTGCAATGTTTTCCACGGTCCCGTCCTCGAACGCCCCGGTGCGATACGAGATGCCGGCTTCGAGCGCGCCGCCGGCCGTCGTCACGGCGACGACCAAGGGTGCCAGCGGCCCCGTCGACACCGCGCGCACATAGGGGGGAGATGGATCGACAGCACCATTCTCCTGCCATAGCGCGTCGACGTTGAGCATCGTGACGCCGACCCAGATCGGCCAGTTCTTGAGGTGAAAGCGTTCCCTTTGCGGAAGACGCAGGAAGCGCCAGACGATGCTGCTGTAAATCATCACGACCAGCGTCTGGAGGTAGAGCTTTCGCTCCTTCCACTGCGTGGACTGGGCGTGGATATCCTGCGCCAGCTCGCGCAGCCCGATTCCTTCGGGAACGCGGTGCGCGACCCGGAACGAACTGAGAAACTGGCCGAAACAGGCACGCACATCGGCCCCGACGTCGCCGCGGATGTTGATGATCGACGCCGCGGCCAGATAGACGCGCCGCCGCGCCGTCTGCCTTTTCTCGGCCAGCGGAGATAGCGTCAGGAGCATGACCGCGATGAAAAGGTCGTTCAGCGTTACGTTCCACTCCTTCGCGGTGCGCAGAACCGCGGAGAATTCGGTCGGCGCGAGCCTTAAAGCGGTGAAGCCGTTCGCCGGGTCGGGCCAGCGGAGATAGCGCGGGCGGTGCGAGTGCCGGCAACTCAATGCCAGTCGTGGCAGGCTCGGGATGCCGCGCAGCACGGCGCCGGCATGACGAAGCAGCAGACTTCGGAAGGTATCCGGATACAAAGCCGGCACGGCCTGTGGCGGTGACCGCACTTCGCCGTGCGGCGCGTACCGACTGACGATCGCCTGCAGCAACAGAACGATCGAGTCCCCACCCGCGACGAAATGGTCGTAGGCCAAGGCAAACTCGAACGACGTGCCCACGTCGACAACGAAGAATCGGAATGGATCGATTGCGCCGTCAGCGGGAAACGGCACGTTCAGCTGACTTTCGATTTCCCTGTGCAGCACGTTGCGCGGATCATCACCGCCGGGCAAGACTACCAGCGCCACAGGCGCCGCGCCGCCGCCATAGTCGTAGCGGCTGCGAGCGGCATCCAGCGTGAGGTGGGTGAGGCCGCGCATCTCCAACTCGCGCGCGATCACAGCTTCGAGGCGCGCGGCATCCAGCGGTGCGGCGACGTGGACGGCATGCACTGCGCTGTAAGGATGCAACTCGCGCCAGCGCAGCATCGTGGCCTGGAACAGGTTCAGCTTGCCGCGCATCAGTGAATTTCCCGTGTCCGCAGCACTTGTTGCGCCGACTGACACCAATGTTTTTTCACGCTGTGCCAGATGTCGGCAGCGTGCAGGAGATTCGTGGTGTCGACGCCGGCATCGCTGGTCAGAGGCGCCGCGCCCTCCGGCGACCAGGCGTCGATCCAGGCGCGCGTGACGGCGTTGGTGGCGAGATGCAACGTCTCGGGTATCCGGAGGTGGCTGGTGCTCGCCGGCAGAGTGACGTTGCGCACACGGGCCGTGCCGGTCGCCACATAGGGCTCGGGGTCGCCGAAGGTGCCTGCGATCGGATCCCACGGAATCGAGAACCCGGTGAATTCGTCGACGGTATCCGGAATCCTGCGCAACTTCGCGATCATGTCCCATTGGCCCAGAAATATTCGCGGCAACTTGCCCGTGGCGATGGCCGCGGCATAGCCGATCTTGAGTCCCAGGACCGGTCGCGTCGCACCGGTGCGCGGATCGCGAATCGTCGTGCGCGGAAGCGCGGCACCCGCAACCGGATTCCAGACCGGGATGGACTCGTGGAACGCCCCGTCCAGTTCATGCAGGATCCGGATCGCCATCATTCCGCCCTGGCTATGGCCGACCAGCATCGGCATCATCCCCTCGGATTCGTAATACCACGCCAACGCGCCCGCCCAGGTCAGACTGTCGCCGAAACTTCCGTGGGATAAGCGACCATCGCGTCCGTCGCGAGGATCGCGAATCTGCGGTTCCGGATAGCCCATCGCGATCAGAAATTGCGCGAACGGCTCCATCGTCAACACCGCGAAACTGCCCTGCAGCAGAATGATCCTTGGCGTCGGTCCCTGCGCCAGCAACCCGGCAACATCGGCGGACGCAACCCGTCCGCAATCGAGCGCGAGGATATTCCGGTTCGTCGCCTCATCCCGCATGTCGGCGGAGCGCGCCGAGGGTTCGACCCCGGGCGCCGCGTGCGCCGCGTGCGCCGGCATCACACCCTGCCCCGCGCCCGCCAGCATCGCGCAAAGCAGCATGCGGCGGGCAAGGACATCCATCGAATGACGATGCGGGGTTCGGGCAGCGTTGAACGGTCGGCGATGGTCGCAGCCGGGGAATGAACACGCGCCGACTAAAGTGAAGATTGGCGTGGGAAGAACCTTCCGGTCCGTTGCACATACCGCGCATAGTCCTCGCCCTGCGTTTGCAGCAGATGTCGCTCCTCGTTGCGCGCTTTCACATTCATCAACGCGATGTGCGCCGCGGCGACCACCAGTATCGGCAGAATTGGCACCACGACCACGGTGCAGATCATCAGCAGGATCGAAAACGCGTAGATGGGGTGCCGGATGCGGCGGAAAGGCCCATCGGTGATGAGGTTAGTTTTCTCGCCGACGGCCACGGCCATCCGCCAATCCTTGCCCATGCGCGCCCAGCAGCGCGCGGTCGCGATCAGGCAGAGCACGGCGATGACCGCCGCCAGCCAGCGGCAAGCGCCATAAGCCGGCGAGCCCAACGCGAAGTCGGGCATCGCCAGCAGTCCGCGGGTCCCCGACTGGGCGAGCCAGGGCAGGGCGATCCAGAGCGCGACCACCGGGATCCAGATCAGTCCCATCAATCGTTCCAGCGGCTGCCTGGGCGCCAGGATCGGTACCTCGCGGGAATGCCGTTTCACGCGGACGATCATGATCCCGACCCCGACCCAGTAGGCAGCGATCGTTGCGGCGGTGATGACGGCGGGCAGATCGTTCATGGCGTGTTCGCAACCGGTTTGCGTCAATGTCCTGCGTGGATTGCCGTGGAGGGTACGACAGGGTTCGGCCGGAGGGCAACGTTGCACGAGTCAGGCAACTGTGTCAGGGGGCCGGCCCGGCACGAACACCGCCGCGTCAAGCTTACGCCATGCGCATCGAGCAGGCCCCTCAGTTGCCACGGGGCCGACCGAGGGCCCGCCCGACCGCATGCCCGGTAGTGGTCCGCACGGTCGCACGCAGTAGAATTGCCGTGTCATGTCCACTCCCATCCCTTCCGGCACGGCATCCTCGGCCACCGATGCCGACGGCGCGCCGTTCCTGCGCCCGGAGGAAGCGCATGCGTTGCTGAAGGCAGGCTTCGAGCGCTTCCTGAAAAAGCTCGTTGAATTGGCCGCCGCGGCACTGGAACTGACGGACGACCTGTTCGAGTCGACCAGCCATATTCCGGACGGCGAGGTCCAGGCTTTCCGCCAGAAGCGGGCCGAATGGCTCGCACGATTCGAAACGACACTGGTCGAACTTTTCGAGCGCCGGCTGGCCGGTCACCACCGGAAAGGACTGCGGCCGGACGCCGATGCCTCGCTCGCCGCGCTTCGCGTCCTCACCCCGTTCGACCATGAAAAACAGGCGGCGCTGACCCACACCGCTCGCTATCTCGTCCGTTTCACCCAACGGGAACTGGCAGCGCTGGACCTGCGCGTGGGCTTGCTGCTCGACGAAGTCTCGGGGCGCGATCTCGACAACCCGTTTGCGATTCCTTACGTCCTCGACGCACTGGGTTCAACATCACGCGCCGTGTATCCCGATCCCCGCATCTGGCGGCCGCTGATGGAACGCCTGTTGATCGATCTCACGCCCAATTGCAACGGACTCTACATCGCGCTCAACCGGTTGCTCGCTGATCACGGCGTGTTGCCGGATATCAAGGCCACGCTGAGGGCACGCAGCGAGCATCGCCCCTCCGACGACCGCGATCTGCTTGCGACATTCACGCAAATGCTCCACGAAGTCGAACAGCCGATTCCAGACGACATCGTGGTGCCGGAAATCCTGGCGGAACCGGGCGCTCCCGCGGCGCTGAATTTCTACAAACATCCGACTTCGGCGGCAGCCGCGCAGATTGCCGCGCCCGTGCGCGGGCCGCCGCAAATGGTTTCAGCCGACATACTCGCCGGCCTGGCGGCACTGGCCTCCCTCGGCGCCGCGGGTACTTCCGGCCACTCCGCGGCGACGCCGGCGGCGGTTGCACACGATTTCCCGAGCCTCGATCCGCTGATGGCGCTCGGAACGTCCACATCGCTTTTCGCCACCCTGGCGCATTGGCAGAAACTCGATCTTCGTGCCGCGATCGCCCGCGTGGCACCACCGCCTGCCGGTGGCGAAGCGGGCGCCGGAGCCGTGGTTCCCCTGAACCTGATTCCGCATATCCGCGCGGCCATTGCCGCCCAGATCTCGAACCCGGTCGACGCAATCTCGGTGGACGTCATCGGGCTCCTGTTCGATTACATTTTCCGCGACCCGACCATTGCCGAATCCACGCGCGCGCTGTTCGGACGCCTGCAAGTGCCGATCGTCAAGGCCGCGCTCCTCGATCGAACGTTTTTTTCGGACAAGAAACACCCCGCGCGCCAACTGCTCGACCACCTGGCCAACGCCGCTGTCGGCGCCGCGAACGACGACTCCTATCGAACCGCGTTCGAAGGGGTCGCGCAAAAAGCCATCGACCGGATTTGCACCAACTTTGAAATCGACGTTACCGTATTCCGCGACGCCGACCGGGAGCTGTCGGCGTTCGTGGATCAGGAACGGCAGAAGTCGGTCGCCGCGCTGGCGGACGATGTGGCCAAAGCGTTGCATGCCGAGGAGGACCAGGCCGATCGCGCCGTGGTGCGCGCGCTGCTGCGCGACCGGCTCGCGGGACTCGACGTCCCTTTCGAGGTGCGTTCGTTCATCGAGACCATCTGGGCCGATTACCTGGCCGCACTGCGCAAAGTACAGGGTGTGGACAGTCCCCCGTGGGTTGCCGCGCTCGCCACGCTCGACGACATGTTGTGGAGCATCGTCGCCAAGGAACGCACCGCGCAAAAAGCGCGCCTGACAAAAATGATTCCTTCTCTGATCGGCAGTCTGCGCGCAGGCTGCAAATCATTGCAGGTCCCGGCTGAACGCGCGAAGTCGTTTTTTGAGGCGCTCTACCAACTGCACATTGCCGCGATCAAGCCGGCCGCGACGGCCCCACTCCATGCGGGGACCGATGCCGTGGATTCCGTGCCGTCACCGCCACCCATCAACGTGCACGATTACGTGGGTGAAATGGTCGTCGGCACATGGCTCCAGTTCGACCACGCCGAGGGGGCGATCGACGCTCGCTTGAACTGGGTCAGTCCCCTGCGCGCGAAATACATCTTCACCACCCGCTCACGTTCGCACGCCTTCATGCTCACGCCGGAAGAGCTGGCCTGGCAGTTGGGCAGCGGCACGGCGAGGCTGGTGGTCGAACCCGTGCCGTTGTGGGACCGCGCGGTCAGCGCCGCCCTCGACACGCTTGCCGCGCGCAAGCCGCCATCCGTCCCGGGCCCGCAGGTTCCGGCGCGCGCCTTGGCGTAAGCCGACCACCGCGCGAATGCCGAAGACGTCCGCGCCGTTCCCCCTCACCCGATGCCGCTGATCACGCTTTCGCGCGCCCGACTTGCGTTCGGCCACCATCCGTTGCTCGACGGCGCCGATTTCCAGGTCGACCCCCGTGAACGCATCGGACTCATCGGCCGCAATGGCACCGGCAAGTCGTCGCTGCTCAAAGTTCTGGCCGGATTCGCTGACCTGGACGGCGGCGAATCCTGGACTGCGCCTGGAACGCGCATCGCTTGCGTCGTGCAGGAGCCGGAATTCGACGCGGCGATTTCGGTTTTCGACACCGTGGCGCTGGGGTTGGGCGCCGAAGGCCGGTTGTTGTCCGACTACCATCACGCGATCGCTCTGCTGGCCGAGGACAGCGGCAACGCGCAACGGCTCGACCGCGTGGAGACGCTGCACAGCCGGCTCGACGACAGCGGCGGATGGGTGCTCTCGCACCGCGTCGACACCGTGCTGTCCAGGCTCGAACTGCCGGCCGACCGGCCGGTGGGAGAGTTGTCCGGCGGATGGCAAAAACGGGTTGCGCTGGCGCAGGCATTGGTCGGCGTACCCGATGTGCTGCTCCTGGACGAACCGACCAATCACCTGGACCTCACTGCAATCTCGTGGCTCGAGCAACTGCTGCAGAATTTCGAAGGCGCGGTCGTATGCGTCACCCACGACCGCCGCTTCCTCGACACCGTGGCCACGCGCATCGTCGAACTCGATCGCGGTCGACTGCTCTCCTATCCAGGCAACTTTGCGGCGTATCAGGAACGCAAGAATCGCCAGCTCGACGACGAAGCCGTGGTCAATGCCAAGGCCGACAAGGTCCTCGCGCAGGAAGAAGCATGGATCCGCAAGGGCGTCGAGGCGCGCCGCACGCGCAACGAGGGCCGGGTGCTGCGGCTCGAAGCGCTGCGGCGCGAACGTGCAGCGCGGCGCGAGCGACTGGGCCGCGTGAACCTGCAACTGGCCGCCGGCGAGCGTTCGGGCCAACTGGTGGCAGAACTGGTGGAGGTCAGCAAGGACTATGGCGAGGGCGCCCTGATCCGGAATTTTTCGACGCGGGTGATCCGCGGCGACCGGATCGGACTCATCGGACCGAACGGCGCGGGCAAGAGCACGCTCCTCAAACTGATTCTCGGGGAAGTCGAACCTGACGCTGGCACCGTGCGCCGCGGCGTAAATCTGACCGTTGCGTATTTCGACCAATTGCGCGAACAACTCGACCCTGCGGCGACGCTGATCGACACCATCAATCCCGGCGCCGAATTCGTCGAGATCGGCGGCAAACGCATACACGTAATCACTTATCTGGGCGACTTCCTGTTCCCGCCGGAGCGAGCGCGTTCGCCGATTTCGTCGCTGTCGGGCGGCGAGCGCAATCGCCTGCTTCTCGCGCGGCTCTTCGCGCAGCCTGCCAATGTCCTGGTGCTGGATGAGCCCACCAACGACCTCGACATCGACACGCTGGAACTGCTCGAGGCCCTGTTGCAGGACTATCAGGGCACCTTGTTCCTGGTGAGCCACGACCGCGCGTTCCTCGACAATGTCGTCACCCAGACGATCGCGTTCGAAGGGGATGGTCAACTCCGTGAATACGCCGGCGGCTTCAGCGACTGGGCGGACTATCACGCGCGCCGGGATGCGCAAGCACAGGAGGAAATGCGACGCGCGGCGACCGTAGTCGTGGCGCAGGCACCCGTCCGGGAAGCACGGGCCGACGAACGAAGGCGCAACTTCACCGAAGAACGCGAATTGGCCGCCCTGCCCGGACAAATCGAAACCCTGGAAAAGGAGACCACGGAACTGCATGACCGCTTCGCGAACGCCGCCCTTTATCGCGAAGGGGCGGCCGCGGTCAAAGCGCTGCAGGACCGCCTCGGCATGCGCGAAGCCGAACTCGCGGCGGCGTATGCGCGATGGGAAGTGCTTGAAACGCGCCAGAGCGCAATCGCCACAATCACGGAACGGTGAACGACGCCATGCAGGAACTGGAATTCACGCCCACCGGCGAATTCATCGAATTGCACCAGCTCCTCAAGCTGTCGGGCCTGTGCGACAGCGGCGGCGCCGGCAAGGCGCTCGTCGCATCCGGTGTGGTGAGCGTCGATGGCCGGCAGGAACTGCGCAAGACCGCCAAGATCCGCGTGGGTCAATGCGTGACGTTGGGCGACGTGTGCATTCGCGTGATACGCTAAAACTCATTTTCCTCGCCGCTTCCGTGCCCGTTCCTGATTGAATCCGCTCGAAACATCGGCCACCGACGCCTTGCTCGGGCACCGTCCGTTTGTCTTTTTCTGGTTTACCCGCGTGGCGACGATCATCGGGTACCAGATGTTGACGGTAGCCGTTGGCTGGCAGGTCTATGCGCTGACCGGCAGCGCGTTCGACTTGGGACTGATCGGACTCGTCCAGTTCCTCCCGGCCGTCGTGTTGCTGCTGCTGGCGGGACATGTCGCGGACCGCTACGACCGCCGCCGCATCGCCCGCATCTGCCAGGCCGTCGAGGCGCTGGTGGCGTTGCTGTTGGCCACGGGCAGCGTCATGGGCTGGATCACCGAGCATGCGATTTTCGCGCTGGTGTTCGTGGTCGGCGCCGTGCGCGCCTTCGAGACGCCGACCCTGCAGGCCATGCTGCCTGCGCTGGTTCCCACGCTACTCCTGCCGCGAGCGGTCGCATCGAGCGCCACGGCCACCCAGACCGCGATCATCGTCGGTCCGGCCATGGGCGGCTTGTTGTACATCGCAGGGCCCGCGTGGACTTACGGAGTCAGCGCCGCGATGTTCGTCACGGCCACGATCCTCACGAGCTTCATCCGATACGAAAGGGCGTTGCCCGCACGTGAACCGGCCACGCTCAAGTCGGTGTTCGCGGGTCTCACCTTCATTCGCAGCCGGCAGGCGATGCTGGGCGCGATCACGCTCGACATGGTCGCCGTGCTGTTGGGCGGCGTCACCGCCTTGCTGCCCATTTACGCCCGGGACATCCTGCGTACCGGACCGTGGGGGCTGGGCTTTCTGCGCGCGGCGCCCGCGGTGGGCGCGCTGCTCATGGCGCTCCATCTCGCCCGCCACCCGCTGCAGCGCCACGCGGGGCGGACGATGTTCGCCGCCGTCGCGGTATTCGGTGCCGTGACGATCGTCTTCGGTCTTTCGCGCTGGTTTCCGCTGTCGTTCGCCGCGCTGGTCCTGCTTGGCGCGTCGGATATGATCAGTGTCGTCGTGCGCGCCTCGTTGATCCAGCTCGGCACGCCTGACGCGATGCGCGGGCGCGTGTCGGCGGTGAACGCCATGTTCATCGGGACATCCAACCAGTTGGGCGAATTTGAATCCGGCGTCACGGCCGCGTGGTTCGGCACGGTGCCGTCGGTGGTGATCGGCGGCATCGGCACGATACTGGCCGTGGTGCTTGGGCTGCGCCTGTTCCCGCAGCTGGCACGGATCGACCGTTTGGAGTCCGTGCGCCACGTGTAGGACAATATCGACTTTGGCCCCCACCGGGAACGTTCCCGAGCGCACCGTTCACAAAACCGCCGTTTACAAAATAAATCCATGATCCTTCTGCGTATCCGCTTTCTCGCCCGACTTTCGCTTGCCGCAACGCTTGCATTCTGTTGGTCATCGCCCTTCGCGCAAAACGCCGCCAGCGCGCGACCCGATCCCGTTGCCATCCTTGCCGCGGCGAAGGCCGCGAGCGGTGGCGCCGCGTGGAACGCATTGCGCACGCAGCACAGCAACGTCAGCATCAGCACGGTTGGGATCCGGGGCACGGCAGAACGCTGGTCCGACATCTTTACGGGCCGCTCGCTCATCAAGTACAGCATCGGACCGGTATCCGGCGCCGCCGGATGGGACGGCACGATCGCCTGGTCGCAGGACGGCTCGGGCCAGTCGCGTACCGAATCTGCCGACGCGGCACGCGAGCTGGCGGTCAACGCCGCGTACCGCGACAAGCTCGCCTTCTGGTTTCCCGAGCGCGCGCCGGCGCAGATCTCCTTCCTGGATCGAATTGCGGACGACGGCGCCCAGTTCGACATCATCCGCATCCTTCCGGAGGGCGGACGGCCGTTCCAGTTCTGGATCAACAGCGACACCCATCTGATCGAGCGGCTGGTCGAACGGGAAGCGCAGGAAACGCGAACCGAGTACTTCATGGACTTGCGCGATGTGGAAGGCGTAAAGATCCCGTTTCGCGTGCGCGCGACACGCGGTGACGCGCGTCGCGACGAGGTCATCACGGTCGACAAGCTCGACTATAACTGGCCACTTGCCGGAATCTCTTTCGCGCAACCGGCCATGGCGAGGCCGGACTTCACGCTCGCTGCCGGAGCCGCCGCCATCGACGTGCCATTCGAAGTCCGCGACGGCCACCTGTTCGTCACGGTCATGCTGAACGGCAAGGGTCCGTTCCGGATGTTGTTCGACGCCGACCGTGGCAACATCCTGTCGCCCAAAGCCATGGCGGCACTGGGCGTGCAACCGCAGGGAAACTTCGGCACGGCCGGCGCAGGCGAAAACCAGCAGGAAATCGGCATCGCGCGCATCGACCGCCTCGACCTCGGGGACGTGGGCATCGACGGGATGCTGTTCGCGGCGATCGACGTCAACAGGTTAATGGCGCGCGTCGAGGGCGTCGATGACGTCAGTGGCATTGTAGGATTCGAACTCTTCAAACGCTTTCCAGTCAGGCTCGATTACCAGCGCGCACGCGCCACCTTCTACGATCCATCGAGATTCACGTATTCCGGCGACGGCGTCCGTGTTCCGGTCAAGCTCCGCGAACACGTCGCGGAGGTCGAAGGCAGCGTGGACGGCGCCAAGGGCGTCTTCGCCATCGACAGCAGCAGCCGCGGCTCGCTGACGTTGACCGCGCCTTTTGTGGAAAAAAACGGTTTCGTCAAGCGCTACGGCGCCACGCAGTCATTCGTGTCCGGCGCCGGGGCGGATGGTTACGTGCACTCGCTGCTGGCGCGCGCAAGCTCGCTCAGGCTGGGTACCGTCGAGATCGCGAGGCCCGTCGTCGCGTTGTCGACCAAGACGGTCACCCCGGCGGCAACCGGAGACGTCGCGGGCAGCGTGGGATACGGCATCCTGCGCCAGTTCAACATCACGTTCGACTATGCGAACGGGGCGCTGTATTTCGAAAAAAACGCGAATTACGGCCAGCCCGATACTTTCGATCGGTCCGGCATGTGGATCGAACGCAGCGCAGCCGGCTTCGAGGTCATTGACGTGATCAAGGACGGACCTGCGGCCAAGGCGGGCCTCGTCCCGGGCAATGTCATTGTCGCGATCGACGGCAAGCCGTGGACCACGTTTGCGTTGGCCACGGCACGGCAGGACCTGAAGGCCGTGCCGGGGACCAAGGTGAAGGTCAAGCTCGCCAGCGGACAGGAGTGGGTCGTTACACTGCGCGATCTGATCTAACCAATTTGCAACGTCACGACAGGAGCGACGCATCATGACCAAGACCAAGGGCGGCGGAATCCACTTCCCGGTCCCCAAGGGCAAGCACGGCGCGCCGCTGGTGCCGGGGCAGGACGCGAAGAAACGGCATGCCATGCCCGTGCCGCGTGTCGCACCGCGCATCAAGGCCAGTACCAAAGGACGTTAGTGCCCCGAAGTGCCATCGTGGTCGGTGCGACTGGTCTGGTCGGATCGAAACTCGTGGACGTGTTGCTCGCCGACCCGGCTTGATCGGACCGCTCCGTGCAAGCCTTCTTTCACCTGCTGGCGCTGACCGCGCCGCTGTTCCTGCTGGGGTACGCGCTGTCGCGTTGGGGTCGCTGGCCCCGCGCGCTCGCGTTGCCGCCGCTCGAATTGGTGACCGTAGTGGTCATGGCCTCGCTGCCCGTCGGCGCCAACGTGTACCTGATGGCGCGGGAGTTCAAGGCCATGGAAGGACCCGTCGCGTCCAGCCTGGTGCTGACCACGGCGCTGGCGGCCGTGACCACGCCGCTGCTTCTCGCGTTGCTTGGCGTGTCACCTCCCTGAGCCGGCGGCCAATGGCGCAGAAGGCAACGATCTTCAAGGCGGAGCTGGCGGTGGCCGACATGGACCGCAATCATTTCGAAACCCATTCCGTGACATTGGCGCGGCACCCTTCCGAGACCGACGAGCGGATGATGGTGCGCCTCCTCGCCTTTGCGCTGCACGCCAGCGACGCGCTGGCGTTCGGACGAGGACTGTCCAGCGAAGACGAGGCCGACCTCATGCAAAGGGACCTGACCGGCGCGATTCAACTCTGGATCGACGTCGGCCTGCCCGATGAAAAATCGCTGCGCAAGGCGTCCGGACGCGCCGGGCACGTCATCGTGTATGCGTATGGTGGTCGTGCCGTGGAACTGTGGTGGACGAAGAACCGCGTAACGCTCGAACGGTTGCCCAATTTCTCGGCGTTCGGTGTACCTCTCGAGGCGAGCCAGGCGCTCGCGCGGCTCGCTGCCCGCACCATGCAACTGCAATGCACGGTGCAGGACGGGCATCTCTGGTTTTCCAATGCAACCGAGACCGTCGCTGTCACGCTCGCGGCCCTGCATGAGCGTCCGGTATAATCGCGCTACGCGGCGACTGACCAGTCCCCCTGCCGCCGTCGATTCCGACTTATCCGTTCCCGCATTTGCCTGCGACTGGTGTCCCGATCAGGACAACAGGCCGATATTTTCCCGAAAGCTGTCATGTCCTTTGCCACGCTCGGCTTGTCCGAGGCGCTCGTGCGTGCCGTCACCGAGCACGGCTACACCCAACCCACGCCGGTGCAGGCGCAGGCGATTCCCGCAGTGCTCGCAGGCGGCGACCTATTGGCCGGCGCGCAGACCGGCACCGGAAAAACCGCGGGCTTCGTGCTGCCCATGCTGCAGCGACTTGCTTCGCCAATCGGCGCTGCTGCGCTTCCGCGCCATGGGACCAAGCCGATCCGCGCGCTGATCCTCACCCCGACGCGCGAACTCGCGGCGCAGGTTGAGGAATCGGTGCGCACGTACGGCAAATATTCCAAATTGAATTCGATGGTCGTGTACGGCGGGGTCGGCATTCATCCGCAGATCGCTCAATTGAAACGCGGCGTGGACATCCTCGTCGCCACTCCAGGCCGCCTGCTCGACCATCAGAGCCAAGGCACGGTGAACTTGAGCCACGTCGAGATCCTGGTGCTGGACGAGGCGGACCGGATGCTCGACATGGGCTTCATCCGCGACATCCGCCGCATCCTGGCGCTTTGCCCCAAGCGGCGGCAGAACCTGCTGTTCTCGGCGACGTTTTCCGACGAGATCAAGACGCTTGCCGACGGCCTGCTCAACGCGCCGGCCATGATCGAGGTCGCGCGGCGCAATTCGACGGTCGAGATCATCACGCAAAAGGTCCACCCGGTGGACCGCGATCGCAAGCGCGAATTGCTCTCGCATCTCATCAAGACGCAGAACTGGCACCAGGTGCTGGTGTTCACGCGCACCAAGCACGGCGCGAACAAGCTCGCGGAGCAGCTGAACGACGATGGCATCACGGCGCTCGCGATCCACGGCAACAAGAGCCAGTCGGCGCGCACGCGCGCGCTGGCGGAATTCAAGGAGGGTGACCTGCAGGTGCTCGTCGCCACCGACATTGCGGCGCGCGGCATCGACATCGACCAGTTGCCGCACGTGGTGAACTACGACATGCCCAACGTGCCGGAGGACTACGTGCACCGCATCGGCCGGACCGGTCGCGCCGGCGCAACGGGAGAGGCCATCTCGCTCGTATGCGTCGACGAGCGAGCTTTCCTGCACGATATCGAACGGCTGATCAAACGCGAGATCCCGTCCGTGGTCGTGGCGGGCTTCACACCCGATCCATCCGCGCGCCCGCAGCCGATTCTGCAGAGGCAGCAGCGCGGCGGGCCGTCGGGACAGGCACGCGGCGGTCAATCGAAGCACAAGCCACGGGCCAAACAGAATCACGCCTCTGCCACGTCGAAACGGGGCGGCACACCGCATGCAACAGCAGGTCGCGATGCCAAACCCGCGCCACGTGCAACGTCCAGTGGCGGCGGCGCAACCGCAAACGCCGGTTCGGGGGCGCGGGCGCCCGTGTCACGACCGGCGGGCGCCAAGCCGGTCGCGGTTCGCCGCTTCGGCGGAAGAAGTCGCTAGACTTCCAGGTGAGAGAAAAGCACCGTCGACAGGTAACGCTCGCCAAACGACGGGATGATCACCACGATCAGCTTGCCGGCATTTTCCGGGGTTTCGCCACTTCGAGCGCTGCCCAGGTCGCCGCACCCGAGGAAATCCCGACCAACAGTCCCTCCTCCGTTGCCATGCGGCGACCCGGCCGACCGCGCATATCGCAACCGGTCCAGGGCATGCGAAAATCCGGTTTTTTCATTTCCAGCGCATCTCATGGCCGCAATCAAGCAGAAAAAATCCTACTCGGTCCGCAATTCGGGCATCCACGGCCGCGGCGTTTTCGCCACGGAGAAAATCCGCAAGGGCACCGTCATTGTCGAATACAAGGGCCAGCGCGCGTCGTGGGACGATGCCCTGGACCGGCCCGACAGCGATCCCGAAGATACCGCGCATACGTTCCTGTTCGAACTCGACGACGGCAGGGTCATCGACGCGCGCATGCACGGCAACGCAGCGCGCTGGATCAACCATTCGTGCGGTCCGAATTGCATTACATTCGAGGACGACGAAGGCCGCGTCTTCATCCAGGCGAAACGAGAAATCCTTCCGGGCGAAGAGCTCTCCTATGACTACCGGCTCACCATCGAGGGCCGGCTCAACAAGCGCGAGCGCGCGCAGTACACGTGTCGTTGCGGCACCGGCAAGTGCCGGGGATCGCTGCTCGATGACCGGAGTTAGCGCCACGCTTTCCGGCAAGCCCGCTCGGCCCCTCGCGGCCGCGACGATCACGGCGCTCCGCGCATGTGCGAATCAGTACGGGAACGAACCGGCAGCGCGCAAAGCCGCACGGCTGCGCGAATGCGCGGCGTGTGCGCTGATCGATCCCGACGCGCTGCTCGCCTATCACGATTGCCTCCTGTTTCTACTCGCCTATCCCGAGTCGGCGGGCCTCCATGCGACAGCGCGGCGCGAACTGGCGCGGGTGGCCGGCACGGCGAGGATCATGATCGAAGACGGCTCCGCCCGAACGCGCGCGCGGCTGGCCAACAGCGGCGTTGCCTGGGCGCCGATGACCATTGCCTTCGGCCATGACATTGCGCGCTGGCTGGTTACGAGTCACCCGCGCAACGGCGAGATCGATTCCTTCGACGATGCAGGCGCATCATTGCCGGAGCTGCTGCGGCACGCGCTGCCACCGATGGAATTCGAATTGCTGGCCGCGGACGATGTCGCGTCGGGGGACTTTCTCGCGCAGGCAAGCGAAGGGCACCGCGGCACGCGCCTTTCCTGGCTCGTCGCGCAATTCGCGCGCCTGCCCTGCACGGAAGGTCTGCGCGAGCAGCTGTTCGATTCGCTGAACGCGTACATCACGATCAACCCCGGCGCGACCGCGCTGTCGAGGACCTTCGTGCGCGGACTGGCGACAAGGACCTTCTTTCATCGCAGTCCATTGCAGCGCGTCATCGACCCGCTGGCGATGCTCGCCGAACCCCTTGCGCCACCGCGCGCCCTTTCCCCCGCGGAACGTTTGCGCCTGCTCGACGCGGGTCGCGCGATGCTGGCGAGCCTGGGTCGCGAAACCGACGCGATTGCCGCGGCCGCAAGCGAGGGCATCGAGTACCACGAGTTGGGACGCGGTGTCGCGATCGCGTTGTACACGATGGTTCCGGGCCGCCGACTGCCGCTCGATTCGCATGTGGGCTTCATGCTGTTCAAGAATGCGATCCCGGTCGGCTATGGCGGCGGCTGGCCGTTTCTCGGCACGGCGAAGATCGGCGTCAACATCTTTGCGCCGTTTCGCGGCGGCGAGTCGGCGTTCCTATTCTGTCAGGTGCTCCGCGTCTACGGCCAGCGCTTCGGCGTCGAACATTTCATCGCCGAACCATCGCAGTTCGGCGGCGGCAACCGCGAAGGCCTCGAGTCCGGCGCGTTCTGGTTCTATTACCGGCTCGGATTCCGGCCGGTAGCCCCCACCCTCGCCAAATTGGCCGCGCATGAATTCGAGCGGATGCGCCGCGAGCCGGGCTATCGGGCGCCACTCTCCGTGCTGCGGCGTTTCACCAAGTCGGACATCGAGCTGCGCGTGAAAAAAGGCCAGGGACCGCCTCCGTGCGACCCGGCCGACCTGTCCCTCGCGGTTTCGGCATGGATTGCCACGCGTTTTCGTGGCGACCGCGCGAAAGCTTCGGCTTTGGCACTGCAAGCCGTTACGCGCGCATTGGGCATGCGCGGAATCTCACGTTGGCCTGAGGACGAGCGGGCCGCGTTCCAATCGTTCTGCCTGCTGCTGGCGCAGATTCCCGACCTTGCTCGTTGGCCGGCACGTGACCAGACGCGCGTCATCGCACTTGCACGCGCCAAGGGCGGCGACGAGTTCCGTTACTTCGACCTGCTGCGAAATCACGCCCGTCTGCACGCAGCGTTGAGGGCAATCTCCGAACGAATCGCCTGATTTCGCGGGTCCGTCTGGCCAAAGGCCGGTTACAATCCGCGCGTCGCCGCCTCTGCCCGCACCCCTGACTTGTCCCGGATGGAACAATGGCCCGCAAGAAATCGCTGAAAATCGCCGGCAACCTGGTCGTTCTCGACCACCAGTCGGCGATTCTGGCCGGAAATCCTCTCGGCGATCCGGCGCTGCGCAAACTGGCCGTCTGGCTCCCGCCGGGCTACGACGAAGGCACGGCACGCGGCCGCAGCACAGGACGCGGCAGGCGATATCCCGTGCTATGGGATTTGGTCGGCTTTACCGGGTCGGGCATGGCCCACGTCGGCTGGCGGCCGTTTGACGAAAATGTGCCCGAACGCGCCGCGCGCCTCATCCACGAACGCAAGATGGGGCCGTGCATCATCGTGTTCCCCGATTGCTTCAGCTGCCTGGGCGGCAATCAGTACATCAACTCATCGGCGATGGGCGCCTACGCGGATTACCTCACGCGGGAACTGATCCCGTTTGTCGACCGCGAATTCCGCACGCTCGCCTCGCGCGATCACCGCGGCTGCTTCGGCAAGTCCTCGGGCGGTTACGGCGCGATCATCCACGGCATGAAGTATGCGAAGTACTGGGGTGCGATCGCCGACCATTCGGGCGACGCCTACTTCGATTTTTGCTACCTCACGGACTGGCCGCGCACGCTGAACGAACTCGACCGCTACCGCCGACCACGCCGGCGCCCGGGCAAGGTCGACGTGGCGAAAGTTGCAACTGGCACCGGCACCGGCCATGACGATGGCCGTGTCAAGCGCTTCCTCGCCGCCGTGTGGACCAAGGAAAAGCTGAACGAAGCCGAGAGTCACGCGCTGATGGAAATCGCGATGGCGGCGTCCTA
>JAYTIR010000425.1:0-6779 GCA_043731765.1 Burkholderiales bacterium | reverse complement strand
TCGCTTCGAGTATGAAACTATGCGCGGTGGTTCCGGCCCGTTTTGCTGCGCGAGCAACGCGCTCCTTGAGATCCTGCGGCAGGCGAATGGTGGTTGTGGACATCGCGACGCTCCATGTGAAACGTTGCATTGTAGCACAACGGTGCTACATCGGAGTCCAACGAAAATCACGCTACCGCAGAAACCCTCACCTCAAAGTCGCTATCGGATATCGTCGTCGCCCGATTGTTCGCCCTCGGTTTCAGCTGTTTCGTTTTCCCACGAATAGCGAACGCGCGGTGGATTGTCGCGATGCCGCAGTGCGGTCGCCATGAAAATGCCGATCAGCGCAGCCGCCAGATGGGTCTCCCAGGAAACCCTGGGATTGATCGGCAGCATTCCCCAGGCCAACGTGCCGTACATGAAGGCGACGATCAGCGATGTGGCAATGGCGCGCCGGTCGCGTCGAATCAAGCCGGCCACGAGTACATAGCTGACCAGGCCGTAGACCAGGCCGCTGGCACCGACGTGGACGCCATCCCTCGCGAACAGCCACACCGCGATCCCGGGTCCTAAATAGATTGCCGGCAACACGCGAAACGCCGCGTACGGATAGACGTGAAACATCGCCGTGCCGAGCACCAGCAATGGCAACGAGTTGGCGATCAGGTGCGTGAAGTCGGCGTGCAACAGGGGCGCAACCAGAATTCCAGGCAGCCCGATCAATTGACGGGGACGCACGCCCCAACTCTCGAGCCCCAACCCCCACCCAAGCAGCGGGATCAGCCAGATCAGGGCGACAAAGCCCAAGGACGTCATAACCGCCAACCGGAAGTTGGCTCGGGCGCGATGGGAGCCAGTGTAGTCTGGATCAGGTAAATGTATTTCCATTTGGGCGAAAGAATAGCAGTCCGCTGTTGGTTCCAATGACATGGGGGCGGGCCGCACCCACTACAACTTTGCCCACGGTTATCGTCCCTGTATTCTGACCAGGTACACAGCGAGAAACGTTATGCCCACTGAAAAACAGAAAATGCTCGCCGGAGAGCTTTACAACGCAGCCGACCCTGAACTCTTGTCCGAGCGCCAGCGGGCGCACATGCTGTGTCGGCAGTTGAACGCGCTGCCACCGACCGCGACAACGACACAACGGAAAGCATTGCTCGCCAGCCTGTTCGGCGCCGAAACCGATGCCTGCATCACCGCCCCGTTCTTCTGTGACTACGGCTACAACATCAAGCTTGGCGCGAACGCCTATTTCAACTTCAATTGCGTCGTGCTTGACGTGGTGTCCGTGACGATTGGCAAGAACGCTCTCTTTGGTCCATGCGTCCAGATCTATACGGCGTCACACCCGATGAGCGTGGCTGACAGGCGACAGGGACTCGAATTCGGAAAGCCGGTGGTCATTGGCGACGACGTCTGGGTCGGAGGCGGCGTCGTCATCTGTCCGGCAGTGTCAATCGGCTCTGGTTCGGTCATTGGTGCCGGCAGCGTTGTGACACGCGACATCCCGGACAGTGTGTTCGCCGCGGGAAACCCTTGCCGCGTCATCCGCAAAATCTAGTGGATGTGTCGGACCGCTGATCGGCGAGTCCGATCTCGCTCATCACCGCGGTCGCAGAAATTCGAAATCGCAGCCTTCGTCGGCCTGCAGCACTTCGCGGTGAAACAACGCGGCATAGCCACGCGTGGGCGCCGAGTACGCCGGTGGCGGAATATCGCGCATCCGCGCCGACAACTCGTCGTCGCTGATCAGCAGGTCGATCCGCCGGCCCGCGACGTCCAACCGAATCCGGTCGCCGGTGTGCACGCATGCGAGTGGACCACCGACCGCGGATTCGGGCGTGATGTGCAGCACGATGGTACCGAACGCCGTGCCGCTCATGCGCGCATCGGAAATGCGCACCATGTCCTTGACGCCATCGCGTGCCAGCTTTTTGGGGATCGGCAGATAACCGGCCTCCGGCATGCCCGGTGCGCCTTTCGGTCCCGCGTTGCGCAATACCAGAACGTCGTCGGCGCGCACTTCGAGTCCGGGATCGTCGATGCGCGACGTCAGATCCTCGACATTTTCGAAGACGACCGCGCGGCCTTCGTGTTGCAGCAACCCTAGCGTGGCCGCGGAATGCTTGATCACCGCGCCGCGAGGTGCGAGGTTGCCACGCAACACGGCCATGCTGCCGCAGGCGCTCACCGGATTCGCAAGCGAACGGATCACCTCCTGTCCGGGAACGTCTTCGGCGCCGGCAACATAGTCGGCGAGCGTCCCGCCATTGACGGTCGGTGCGGTCAGGTCAAGTAACCCGGCGATTTCCCGCAACAGGCGAGGCATGCCGCCCGCATGATGAAAATCCTCCATGTAGTGCTGGCCCGCGGGCTTCAAATCCACCAGCACCGGCACCTTGCGTCCCATCTGATCGAATGCGTCGAGGTCGATCGCGATGCCGCGGCGACCGGCAATGGCGGAGAGATGCACCAACGCATTGGTCGAGCCGCCGATTGCCTGCAACACAGCCAAAGCGTTGTTGAACGCGGCTTGCGTGAGAAGGTCGGCGGCGGGTTTGGATTCGAGTCCGCGTTGCGCCATTTCCGTCGCCGTTCGGCCCGTCGCTTCCGCACAGCGAATACGATCGGCGTGCGTGGCGGGTATGGACGCGCTGCCGGGAAGTGCCATTCCCAGCGCTTCGGCAATGCACGCCATGGAACTGGCGGTTCCCATCACCATGCACGTGCCCGTCGTCGGCGCGAGTCGTTCCGTGAGACGATCGACTTCGACGGCGTCGAGCCGGCCTGCGCGATGCATCGCCCAGAAGCGCCGGCAATCGGTGCATGCGCCGAGGACCTCGCCCTTGTAATGGCCCACCAGCATCGGGCCGACGGGCAGGACGATCGCCGGCACGTCGACGCTGGCTGCCGCCATCAGTTGCGCGGGAATCGTCTTGTCGCATCCACCGATCAGCACCACCGCGTCCATCGGCTGCGCGCGGATCATTTCTTCGGTGTCCATCGCCATCAGGTTGCGCAGGAACATGCTGGTCGGGTGCGCGAACGATTCGTGAATGGAAATCGTCGGAAACGCCATTGGAAGTCCGCCGGCCATCAGCACGCCGCGCTTGACTGCTTCCACCAGCGTCGCGACATTGCCGTGACACGCGTTGTAGTCACTCGACGTATCGGCGATGCCCACGATCGGTCGTGAGAGCGCTTCGTCCGAGTAGCCCATCGCCTTGATGAAGGCTTTGCGCAGAAACAGCGAAAACTCCGGGTCACCGTAACTGGTGAGGCCTTTGCGCATGCCCTGGGTCACGTCGTTTCTCCGCGGTCGATCGCGTTGTTGATTTGAAAATGGTTGCTGGACGGGGGTCGGCCAGAAAGCTGTTGGAGGAGGACACGGCTGCACGCCGCGCCGTTGGCTGAATGCGAAGACGAAGTCGTGAGTTGATTGTTGCGGTTTTCTAGTGCGTCTGGTCGCGCCGCATGTTCAAGACGGCCACCGTATGCTGCCTCGCTTCGATCTCGGTGCGGCCCATCTGATGAAACGCCCTCTGGATGATATCGTCGACTTCATCCTCGGCCAGCGCAGGATTGCGCTTGATGAGCGGCCATGCGCTGCCGTCGTCGGGCCAGGTTTCGATCAGCGCCTTCACCGCGACATCGACTCGAGTGGCTCGCGCCTGCGCCACCTCATCGACGGCGGGCTTGGCATCGACTCCCGCCGACTCCCGCGCAGCCATTGCACTCGCGTCAGCGGCCTCGGCCCCACGTTTCGCGGACATTGCGCTGCGCTCGGCGGAGAGGGCGCTTTTTTCCGCGACGATCGCCGCTCGCTCGGCGGCATTCGCAGCGCGTCCCGCCCAGGTCAGCGCCCACAGCGCAAGCAGCATTGCAACCAGGATCAACGCCAGTTCGGTTGACAAACCCTATCCTCCAGGACCGTCATGGCCCCTAGATTATGCAATTCGGCCCCATGCGTCCAAACGGACGCGCATCGAGGCCCTGGTCGCCATGCACGCATACTTCGCGCCAGTTGGTTTGTAGTGTACACGCGCACGATGGCAATGCCGGGCCGAACTCGCAGTTGTCGCCCGGCACCTTTGGCGCCACGCCGCCCTGCCCGCGCGAAATCGCACGATTTTTCAGGATGCCGGCTTGGAATGGCGTTCGCGACCTGAAATAATCGTATCGTGATTGGTGCTGACGAATCTGCTGTGCAAGCAAAGTTTGCTGCCGATTGTGCAGCAGTGACCGGTTTGCTGGAACGTCGCGTCGGGCTGTGGCTGCAGTCTCACAAGATTCCGCCACGCCGGATCTCTTTGTCGCGCAAGACGGACGGGAGCAACAGCGAGGAATTCTGGCTGGTCACCGATCACACGGGGTCGGACGATTCCAGCTTCCGGCTGGTGTACGACGATGTCGTCGGCCGTTATGGAATCGAATGCGCCATCCTCAATTCGATTTCTTTGTTCATCGGTTTTCGCGCAACGCTCCTTGAAGCGATAACCGACATCAAGTTCAGTCGATAGCAGGGTGTTGAAAGGCGGCGGCCGCCATCGTTCCACGTGTCATTCAACAGCCTGTCAGGCGGGCGCGCACATGATCACGATGTCCGGTCCGTAGCCTTCGGCGACATAATTTTTTGCGACCATCGCGTCGCGCACGGTCCGGTCGGTGGTGTAGCGATGGTTCGAATCGGCGCGCTGGTTCCACACGCGATACACGGGGATTGTCCCCATCGGACATGCGCCGGTCGTCTTGTCGGGCAGCGCGATGTAGAAAGCGTTGGGTGTTTCGTAGACGTAGCCGCTGTAATTCGGGTCCGTCGGGATCTTCGCGAGGACGTTCGCGCATTCCACGACCGGGTCGGCTGAAAAGAAGTGCGAGTCGCCGTGCTGCGGGGGAATATAGAAACGGCAGACCGGATTCGCGCCGGCGCCGCCCGTGGCCTGCGTCGGAAACACCTTGAACGAAAGCAGGGTGCGAACCCATCCCGCAAAGCGGCCGGAATCGAGAGCGTCGATGTCCGGCTGCAGCGCGCTGATGAAATAGTGGTCCGTCACGGCGCGGTAGTACTCCACGGCGGTCACCGGGAGCGCGGGCACGCTGGCCGTTGAATTGTTGAACGTGGTTGCGACGTTCGGGCCGATGGTTCCATCACGGCGCAACGCGCTGACCCCATCGGTCGGCAGCGACGCGTAGGTCATGAAGTCGACGCCCGCGAAATTGATCGTGGCGCCGTCGGTCGCAATGAATTCGTTCGGGAGCGTGTAGTCCGGTGAGACGAGTCCGAGCGCCACGAAACCCTGCGTCGCCAGCAATACCCGCTTGCCCGCGGTGGGGCTGGCCATACAACCATAGCCGTCACACGAACCGCCGGGCAGGTCTTTCGGGAAAATGAAGGTCTTGGTGACGCCGTTGCGCGTGGTCGTGAACGTTCGATCCATCAAGAGATTCTGTCCGTTCATTCCCTCGGACTCGTGCAGCACGACGAACTGCACGGTACCGTCGGCGTTGGAATAGACCTGCTCGATCTTCAGCGTGGGGTAGCTTGCCTGCGCCGCGGTCGCGACAACTACCGACGACAACGCAATGATCCATTGCAGCCTGGACATGATGTTGCCCTCCTCCGCCAATCGCATGGCGACCGGGTAAGCGACCCTTGCGCAATGAATGGCTGCTCAGTACACAAACATGCAGGCATGAACGCATATTCCGCCCAGCCGCACAAACGACATTGCCCGGCGCCCGTCCGCCTTGTTCCCCACAACCAGCTCGCGACGTGGCGCATGATCCTCCGCTTCGCCTTCCTGCATCCGTAGCGCACTACCGAGTCAAAATTCTGGCGTGTCTTTTGCTTGGATGACTTGCACGGTGCGGTGAGCCGCGACGGACCTGCACGACCCGAAGGGTGTCCGCACCGACCGGGGCATGATGTCGCGCTGGAGAATTCGCTATGAGGCGCCACCGTTCAATGCACTGGCTGCTGGCCTGTTCGGTCGCGGCAAGCGTCGGTAACGCAACTGCCGGCCCGGAGGATTGCCTGACGCTGCGCGACAACACCGCCGTCGCCGGATGCGCCGACAAATACGCGCCGGAATCGTCGGGAACATCCCCGCAACCGACCCAGCATTTGACCCGGCCTGTTCGCCCGCCGATCCAGGCGGTCGAGCAGGCGTTGCTGTTTCCCATTCCGGTAGCCGCACCGCGCGCTGTCGCAGTGGCTGCAACACGCGAATCTCCCAATGTCATTGCCGAACAGGACCGCGCCGAACTCATTGGCCGCAGCGAGGTGGGCGCCATCAGCCTCGCCGCCATGGGACTGGTGTTCGGTGTCTGGCGGTGGCGTGCATCGATGGTCAAGACGTGTTCGTTTTGCGGAACTCGAGTCGCCCCCGGCGCCGCGGTTTGCAAGCGCTGTTTCCGGTCCGTTTGATCCCGGCGCCATTCATTGGCGTCGATTGCGTGAAGCGGACGGCGTGCACGTAAAATAGCCTCCATGAATCGACGTGCCACCAAGGATCCCAAGCGTCTGGCGCTCCTCTCGCTTGGCGCGCTGGGCGTGGTCTACGGCGATATCGGGACGAGTCCGCTCTATGCGCTGAAGGAAGTCTTCGGCGGGACTCACCACCCAGTACCGATCACCGAACACAACGTTCTGGGCATCCTGTCGCTCGTGTTCTGGGCGCTGATGCTGGTGGTGACGATCAAATACGTCATCTTCATCATGCGCGCCGACAACAAGGGCGAAGGCGGGATCATGGCGCTGATGGCGCTGGTCGTGAATTCCCAACCGGATGCCA
>JAYTIR010000424.1:0-1767 GCA_043731765.1 Burkholderiales bacterium | reverse complement strand
GGCGACAGGAATCGGCGCTCACGTTCGGACAAAGCAAAATTGACGTGGGGCAGGACCAGAACCCCGCCGTCCTCGATGGCGCGCACCGCGGCCTCGTGCACGCCGGGAGCGAGTGCCGGACGCCAGCCGGCCAGGTCCAGCTTTACGATCGCGGACATGGACCCGCAATGGACACTCAGCGCGGAAGCGCGGAGGCTCCCATGAGGAATTCATCGACCGCGCGCGCGGCCTGGCGACCCTCGCGGATCGCCCACACGACAAGCGATTGCCCGCGGCGCATGTCGCCGGCCGCGAAGACCTTGGGCACGGAAGTCCGGTAGCTCTCGGTGTCGGCCTTGACGTTGGAACGCGCGTCGCGCGCGACGCCGAATTGCGCGAGCAGGCCGGTCTGCACGGGCCCGACGAAACCCATCGCAAACAGGACCAGGTCGGCCTTGATTTCGAATTCACTGTCCGGCACCTCGACCATCTTCGTGGCACCCGTGCCGTCCCTCTGCCACTCGACGCGCGCGGCGATGAGCTTCTCGACCTTGCCGTTGCGGCCTTCGAAGCGCTTGGTGGTCACGGCCCAGTCGCGCTCGCATCCTTCCTCCTGCGACGTCGACGTGCGCAACTTGATCGGCCAGTTCGGCCACACCAGCGGCTTGTTCTCGGACTCGGGCGGTTGCGGCAACAATTCGAATTGTGTGATCGACGCGGCGCCATGGCGATTGGACGTGCCCACGCAGTCCGAACCCGTGTCGCCACCGCCGATGATGACCACGTGCTTGGCCGTAGCCATGATCTGGTCCGAAACCGTGTCGCCGGCGACGATCTTGTTCTGCATCGGCAGGAAATCCATGGCGAAGACGAGACCAGCGAGATCGCGGCCCGGCACGTCGAGGTCGCGGGGCGCCTCGGCGCCACCGGTCAGTACGATCGCGTCGAAATCCGCGAGCAGCTGGTCGGCTGAAACGTCAACGCCAACGTGCGTGTTGGGCCGGAATTCCACGCCTTCGACCGACATCTGCGCCATGCGCCTGTCGATCAGATGTTTTTCCATCTTGAAATCGGGAATGCCGTAACGAAGGAGGCCGCCGATGCGGTCCGCCTTCTCGAACAGCACGACTTCATGGCCTGCACGCGCGAGTTGCTGGGCGCATGCCATGCCCGCCGGCCCTGAACCGGCGATGGCGACGCGCTTGCCGGATTTCGTGGCCGATGGCTGCGGAACCACCCAGCCTTGTTCCCAACCCTTGTCGATGATGAAATGCTCGATCGACTTGATGCCGACCGGATCATCGTTGATGTTGAGCGTGCACGCCGCCTCGCAGGGCGCAGGACATATGCGGCCCGTGAACTCGGGGAAATTGTTGGTCGAATGCAGCACCTCGAGCGCCTCGCGCCACTGGTGCCGGTACACGAGGTCGTTCCAGTCCGGGATGATGTTGTGGACCGGACAACCCGATTGGCAAAACGGGATGCCGCAATCCATGCAGCGCGCACCCTGCTTCCCCGCTTCGTCGTCGGCCAATGCAAGGATGAATTCGCGATAGTGGCGCACCCGCTCACCCGCGGGCTGCATCGCCTCCTGGATGCGCTGCAATTCGAGAAAACCGGTGACCTTCCCCATGGCGTCAGGCGGCCTCTTTCGTCTTCGCCTTTGCCGCGGGCCTGGCGTTCTGCTTCGCGTACATTTCGGAGAGCGCCCTCTGGTATTCGTGCGGGAACACCTTCACGAATCTCGCACGCGCCACGTCCCAATCGTCGAGGATCCGCAGCGCGAGC
>JAYTIR010000423.1:0-3237 GCA_043731765.1 Burkholderiales bacterium | reverse complement strand
GTAATCTCGCCGGTGCCGATCAGTTCGTCGAGCGTGGGCAGCGTCGTCGGGAATTGCGGGCAGCGGATGGGCTCCGCGTTCCAGATGGGCAGATGCGGGTGCGTGCCGCGCCCGTCGGAGCAGTAGTCGAATCCCATTCGCTGCGTGAGGCGCAGCGCGTGCCGGTTCATCTGCCAGCCGGCGGCGCCGTGCGTGGTTGGCGGCGCCTTGAAGATGTCGACGTAACGTGAGCAGGCGCGCTGCATTTCATCGTGGGTCCATTTTTCATCGGCACCGCCCACGCCGTCCTGCCACCGGACATGGTCCCAGCAGTGGATCCCCGTCTCGTGACCGGAATCGCGCACGCCATGCATCACGTCAGCCGCGCGGCGGCCGATGTCCGGGCCGGGAAGCAGCGTACCGTAGAGCAGCGTCTTGACGCCATAGTGCTTCACCACGGACGTGCGCCGAACCTTGCCCACAAAGCCGGGACGGAATACGCGCTTGATCGCCCTTCCCGTGTGATCGGGGCCGAGCGAGAAGAGGAACGTGGCGATGACGCCGTGCTTGCGCAGGATCTCGATCAGGTTCGGGACGCCCTCGCGCGTGCCGCGGAGCGTATCGACGTCTATTTTCAGCGCGAGTAACACGAAGCTGCTAGTCGACCAGATGCCGCGCTTCGGCGACCTGCCCGCGGTACGCCTCGAAAATGCGGGTGAGTGCGTCCTCCATTCCGACCACCGGCTTCCAGTCGAGATCGGCGCAGGTGTTGGTGATCTTCGGAACACGGTTCTGCACATCCTGATAGCCCGCGCCGTAATATTCGGCCGCAGTCGTTTCAGTGATGGTCACCTTCGCCGCGTTTTCGGCGTATTCCGGATACCGTTTCGCGAGCGCCAGCATATTCTCGGCCAGTTCGCGCACCGACCAGTTGTTAGCCGGGTTGCCGATGTTGTAGATCTTGCCACTGGCGATGCCGTCCTTGTTCGCGATGATGCGGACCAGGGCACTGATGCCGTCGTCGATATACGTGAACGCGCGCTTTTGCGTGCCGCCGTCGACAAGCTTGATCGCTTCGCCACGGACGATGTGGCCCAGGAACTGCGTGATGACGCGCGAGCTGCCTTCCTTCGCCGTGTTGATGGAGTCGAGTCCGGAGCCGATCCAGTTGAACGGACGGAACAACGTGTAGTCGAGGCCTTCCTGCATGCCGTAGGCGTGGATCACGCGGTCCATCAGTTGCTTCGCGCACGCGTAGATCCAGCGCGGCTTGTTGATCGGCCCCAACACGAGTTCGGACATCTCGGAGTCGAATTCGGCGTCGCGCGACATTCCATAGACTTCGGAGGTCGACGGGAAAACGACGCGTTTCTTGTAGCGAACGGCCGCGCGGACGATGGGCAGGTTGGCTTCGAAGTCGAGCTCGAACACCCGCAGCGGCTCGCGCACGTAGGTGGCCGGTGTGGCGATCGCCACCAGCGGCAGCACCACGTCGCATTTCTTGACGTGGTACTCGATCCACTCGCGGTTGATCGTGATGTCGCCTTCGAAGAAATGGAAGCGCGATTCGGGCAGCAGGTCCGTGATGCGGTCGGTCTGCATGTCCATGCCGAAGATCTCCCAGTCCGTGGTCCGGATGATCTCCTGCGAAAGATGGTGACCGATGAAGCCGTTGACGCCGAGGATGAGGATGCGTTTCATGGACCGATGGGGGCTATGTCCGGCCGGGGACGCCGGGCAAGGTGGGATTCTAACGTGCCGCGGGAAAATAGCCGCCCGTCAGGCGTACCGCCATGTCCGCCGGGCCGACCGGAATGCCCGACAATTCCGCGGCGAGAATCTCGATGCGGCCGCCGCCGCCGCAATCCGCGAGCAGGCGTGTGCCGTCCAGGAACAGGCGCGCCGGACCGGCCAGCGTCGATTCGTCATCGATGCGCGTACGCAATACCCGCAGCTCTTCGCCGGCAACGGTCGTGAACGCGCCCGGGAAGGGCGGCGCGACGGCGCGCACCAGGTTGTGAATTTCGCGCGCGGGCCGCGACCAGTCGATGCGCCCGTCCTCGGGTTTGCGACCACCGAAATAGGATCCTTGTGACAGATCCTGGGGAATGCGCGGGGCGTTGCCCGCCACGAGCGCCGGCAAGACGCGGTCAAGGGTCGCCACCGCGGCCGCCGTCACCTTGTCGAACACTTCGCGCGCATTTTCTTCGGGAAGGATCGGCACTGACGTCTGCGCCACGATGTCTCCGGCATCGGGCTTTTCCGCCATGTAGTGGAGGGTGGCGCCACTTTCGCGTTCGCCGTGCAGCACCGCCCAGTTCACCGGCGCCCGGCCGCGGTATTTCGGCAACAGCGAGCCGTGCATGTTGAGGGCGGCTCGTGTCGGAATTGCGAGCAGGGTCGGCGCAAGCATTCGCCGGTAGTAGAAACTGAACAGGAAATCGGGACGCAATTCCCGGATGCGCGTGACGACATCAGGTGCATCGGCATCGGCGGGCGCAATGACAGGAATGCCGCGTGCCGACGCGACGTCGGCGACACGGTCGAACCAGATCCGCTCGCCGGCATCGTCTTCATGCGTGACCACCAAGGGCACGTCGATGCCGCACCGAAGCAGCACCTCGAGGCAGCGCGCGCCGACGTTGTGGTAGGCGAAGACGACGGCGCTGGTCATTGGCCGTCGTTCTGCGGGCTTTCGAGAATGGCGCGAATGGTGTATCGCGGCCGTGCGCGCACTTGTTGATAGATGCGCCCGACGTATTCGCCGAGGAGGCCCAGTCCGAACAGGACCATGCCGATGAGGAAGAACGCAAGGATATCGCGGTCCCACAACGCGTAGAGCGCCTCGTGCCATTCGCCGGCGACCAGGCGGTAGATGATGACCCCGAGGTAGGTGGCCAGCGCGCCGATCGAAACGAGCATGCCGAACACGGAGAAGAGCTGCAACGGAACCAGCGAAAATCCGGTGACCAGGTCGAAGTTGAGGCGAATGAGCTGGTACAGCGAATACTTCGATTCCCCCGCGGCGCGCTCTTCGTGGGCGACGTCGACTTCAGTCGGACTGTGCGCGTAGGTAAAGGCAAGCGCGGGTATGAACGTACTGACTTCCGGGCCGTCCGCGATCGCGTTCGCGATGTCGCGGCTGTACGCGCGCAGCATGCAGCCCTGATCGGTCATCTTGATGCGCGTGATCTTCTCACGCAATCGGTTCATTGCGCGCGACGCCATGCGCCGCCACCACGCATCTTCCCGCGTTCG
>JAYTIR010000422.1:0-1831 GCA_043731765.1 Burkholderiales bacterium | reverse complement strand
TGTTCGTCAAGGGCGCGCGCTACGAGAAACTGATGGAGGCCTTCGGTGGCGTGGGCGTGCTGGCCACGACGCCGGCCGAGCTTCGCAACGCGATGGAAGGAGCGATCCGCTCGCGCAAGCCTACCCTGATCAACGCGGTCATCGACGAAAAGGCGGGCACGGAAAGCGGCCGCATCACGAGCCTCAATCCCACCGCGAGGAAGAAACTGTAATGGCACGCGAACGCAATACTTCGACGAGCGCCGGCCTGGTGCCCAGCCGCGTTGAGCGTCGTCACGTCGACGGTAATCTGTGCGAAGTCGCTGAATCGACGACGCTCCAACACGGCAATGTTTAGGGGAAAGTAATGGGCAAAGCATTGGACGGCGTCCGCATTCTCGACTTCACGCACGTGCAATCCGGCCCGACGTGCACGCAACTCCTCGCGTGGCTCGGCGCCGACGTGATCAAGATCGAGCGCGCGGGCGAGGGTGACATCACGCGCGGCCAGTTGCGCGACATCCCCGGCGTGGACAGTCTCTATTTCACGATGCTGAACCACAACAAGCGCTCGATCACCGTCGACGCCAAGAATCCCAAGGGCAAGGAGATTCTCGAAGGGCTGGTCAAGAAGTGCGACGTGCTGGTGGAAAATTTTGCCCCGGGCGCACTCGATCGCATGGGGTTCACATGGGAGCGCATCCAGGCGCTCAATCCGCAGATGATCGTTGCCTCGGTCAAGGGCTTCGGCCCCGGACCCTACGAGGACTGCAAGGTCTACGAAAACGTCGCACAATGCGCGGGCGGCTCGGCATCGACAACCGGTTTCGATGACGGACCGCCGATGGTCACCGGCGCGCAGATCGGGGACAGCGGCACCGGGTTGCATCTGGCGCTTGGCATTGTCGCCGCGCTCTATCAGCGCAAGACCACCGGGCGCGGCCAGAAAGTCCTGGCCGCGATGCAGGATGGCGTACTCAATCTGTGTCGCGTCAAGCTACGCGATCAGCAGCGCCTCGAACGCACGAAAGTGATGGAGGAATATCCGCAATATCCGAATGGCACGTTCGGCGATGCGGTGCCGCGCGCCGGCAACGCGTCGGGCGGCGGCCAGCCGGGCTGGATCCTGAAGTGCAAGGGCTGGGAGACCGATCCTAACGCGTACATCTACTTCATCACGCAAGCGCCGGTGTGGACCGACATCTGCAAGGTCATCGGCCGCGAAGAGTGGCTGACCGACCCGCGCTATGCAACGCCGAAGGCGCGCCTGCCGCACCTGATGGAGATCTTCGGCCAGATCGAGCAATGGACCATGACCAAGAACAAGTTCGAGGCGATGGACCTCCTCAACGAGCACGACATCCCGTGCGGGCCGATCCTGTCCATGAAGGAGATTGCCGAGGAGCCGTCGCTGCGCGCCAGCGGAACCGTCGTCGAGGTCGATCATCCGAAGCGCGGCAAATATCTTTCGGTCGGCAATCCGATCAAGATGTCGGACAGCGCCACCGATGTGACGCGCTCGCCGTTGCTGGGCGAGCACACCGACGAGGTCCTCGCGGAGCTGGGTTACGGCAAGGACGAGGTCGCCGCGCTGCGCGCCGCCAAGGTAATCTGAACACGTGTGAACCGTGACGCGGATTCGCGTCAATCTGGATTGGCTTTCAAAGGGAACGGCAATGGCGAACAACAAGACGGAAGTCAGGCAGATCCTGGACGCAGTCAAGGCCAAGGGCCGCACGTCGCTGACCGCGCCTGAAGGCAAGCGTGTATGCGACGCGTACGGCATTGCGACTCCGAAGGAAGGTGTGGCAACGACCGCCGCCGACGCCGCGAAACTTGCGGCGGCGATGGG
>JAYTIR010000421.1:0-1905 GCA_043731765.1 Burkholderiales bacterium | reverse complement strand
GGATTCTCGACCAGCGCCGCCTCGACCTGCGCCCGATACGCAGGCGCCAACTGGCCATCGACCAGAGCGTGGAGATCGTTTTCATCGGGCGGCTTCATTTCATCACCTTGAGGTGCTGCCGCGCGTCGGCGGTCTCGCGTTTTCCTTCCATCGCCTCGCGCAGCCGCCGTCTTCCGCGAGACAGCCGCGACATCACCGTCCCGACGGGCACGCCGGTCATCCGGGCGACTTCGGCGTAGGTGAAATCTTCGACGGTGACCATCAGCAACACTTCGCGCTGATCATCGGGCAATCGGGCCAGCGCGCGTTCGAGGTCGATGGCTGCCGCCACATCGTCTTCCTGCCCGGAGTCCGGAATTTCGGCGGCTTGCGCGCCGGCCGGCGGCCCGGCACGCAACTGTCCGATGAACACGTTGTGCATGATCGTGAACAGCCATGCGCGCAAATCCGAATCGGGCCGCCACAGCGCCCACTTGGCACAGGCGCGAAGCAGCGTATCCTGGACCAGATCGTCGGCGCGATGCGCGTCGCCGGTGAGCAGGCGCGCATAGCGGCGCAGCGCCGGGATGTGGCCGATAATCCGCTCGCGATTCACATGCCTGCCGCGTCAATGCCATCCGGCGGCGAGCCTCGATAGTTGCCAAGAGCGCATCGCAAGTAACTGACGTACTTCGGCGAGGATCGCGTGGATGGCGCGCCCCGGCATCGCCGGCGCGCGCGTCCGGACTCGAACATGTCGCCGCTCAGGGCTTGGCGGTGTGCCACACGTTGTTGACGTTGTCTCCGGTCATGTCGCCCGCTTTCGTGTCCTTGACCCAGTAGTAGAGCGGCTTGCCCTTGTACGCGATCTGCATTTTCCCGTCCTCGCGGGCAAACGTGCTGTAGTCGCCTGCAACGGTACCCTCGGCCATCAATGGCGGCCAGTTGGTCGCGCAAGCGCCGTTGCACCCGCTCTTGCCGGCAGCGTCCTTGTCGAAGGTATAGAGCGTCATCCCGTTGGCGCCGACCATAACGCCGTTGACCACCTTGACCGGGCCGGTCTGAGCATAAACGGATGCGGCGGCGAGCAGGGCGGCGAAGAGGGCATAGCGAAGTCTCATTGGTATCTCCTGAAAGGAATTGGTGAAGTGGCAGGCAATCCGCGAATCCGTACGCTGCCTGTCACCGGGATGAACGCTCGTGCGTACGGCTTTATTCCCGATGCCCAAAAATTCTTTTTCTTCCCGCACGGCGGGTGTAGGCAGACCAGCGCTCGTCAGACGCTCGGGACGGACGCGCTCCGCATCGCATTCTTGCCTGCGGGAATCCACTTGACGCCCGGCAGCTCGCTGCGGCGCAGGCAATCGACCAGCGCCACCAGCGCCGCGGGTCGCGGGAAGTTGCGACGGGACACGAGCACGATATCACGCGTCGGCGTCTTACCGGAAAACGGCCGGAACTCCAACAGCGAGTGTGTCGGCTCCGAGGGTGCGACCGATGTCGCGGGGAGGATGGTGACGCCGGCACCGCTGGCGACCATCTGCCGCAGCGTCGACAGCGAGCTTCCCTCCAGGATCTGGAATGCCTGCGAGTCGCCGCTCGCGTGCCCGTGCTTCAGATCGGGGCAGGCATCGAGCACCTGGTCGCGGAAACAGTTGCCCGCGGTCAGCAACAACACGTTTTCGCCGGCCAGCGCCGCGGGCGGGATCCGTTTGAGCTTCGTCCACGGATGCGCGCTCGGCATCGCGACGACGAACGGCTCGGAATAAAGCGGAAAGACGTCGAGTCCATCGGTATCGAATGGCGGCGAAATGACGATGGCGTCCAGCGTGCCGGCGCGCAACGCGACGAGCAGTTCGTCGGTATAGTTTTCGCGCAGATGCAGCTTGAGCCGCGTCCCGCTGGTGCTCGCCGCCCGCACCAGGT
>JAYTIR010000420.1:0-4173 GCA_043731765.1 Burkholderiales bacterium | reverse complement strand
TGATTATACGGTGCACGGACACCGCGATCCGGGACTTCCCACCGGGGGGCGGCGACCGGAAACGAGGCTGGCGAGCCGGGCCTGCCACGGGCTATAATGCAAAATTTCGTGCGGCCCCCGCAAAAAGGGCCGAAGCGGCCGGGAAGCCAAGCCTTCAAACGTTGAGCCTCCAATCGTTATGCCGCAAATCGAGCATCCAGGGTGAATGAAGCATGGCAGTCAAAACCGCAACCGCCGTCAAGAAAGTCCGCGAGCTGACCGAAGAGGAGATCCTCAAGGCGCCCGAAAAGGACTACATGAATGAAGCGCAGCTCCTGTTCTTCAAGAAACAGCTGATCGAACTGCGCGACCAATTGCTGCAGAACGCCGACGACACCGGCGAGCACCTGCGCGAAAACGAAGTCACGACGGACCCGTCCGATCGTGCAACGCTCGAAGAGGAATACACGCTCGAGCTGCGCACGCGCGACCGCGAACGCAAGCTCCTCAAGAAGGTTGAAAAGTCGCTGCGCATGATCGACGACGGCTCCTACGGCTGGTGCGAGGAGACGGGCGAGCCGATCGGCGTCCCGCGGCTCATTGCGCGGCCCACGGCCACGCTCTCTCTCGAAGCGCAGGAACGCCGCGAGCGCGTGCAAAAGCTCTACGGGGACTGATCCCGCGGAAGTAGCGCGCTGCGCGCCGAGGCGAACCGCGCAACGCCTGCTCGGCAACCGCGCAACGCCTGCTCGGCTACAGGCCGAACGTTCCCCGGTGCGACCATCCACCGGCCATGAAAAACAGCATCGGTATCGACAGCATCACGTTGGTTCGCGACGTGAGAAAAGCGATCCGGCGCGCCTTGGTTTTCTCTTCGTCGGTGGCCGGCTTCATGCCGAGGATTTTTTGCTGGTTGGGCCAGATCAGCACCCAGACGTTGAACAGCATGATCGTTCCCAGCCAGGCGCCGATTCCGATGCCCGCCATTCCCTTCGACAACATGAATGCGTTGACGAACTGGTTACCCAGCAAGGCGGCGCCGGCGAGCCACGTGACCAGGGCCGACCAACGGAAGTAGAACAGGGCGCGCGGTGCAATGTGCTTGGTGATGCCGGCCGCGGTGTTGTCCGCAGCGGCCGCCTTCATCGCGGGGACCTGCACGAAATTGAAGTAATACAGGAGGCCGATCCACATCACGCCGGCCAGGAAATGCAACCATCTTGCGAGTATCGGAACGAGATCCATGGTGCAGCCTCCGTCAGAGCAGAAAATTCTTGACTACGTAGTACAGGATCGCGGTCAGAATGACCCCGGTGATGATGGTTCCCCAAAGAGAATCGAGCGGGTTCTTCATCGTTTGCCCCTCCTGCCTGGTTGACAAATTGACGGGTCATTATAGATCGGCCTCGTTCGCGGTGTTCGGGTCCTCGAAATCAGGAGAAGGGCCATCAGGCAACCTGGATCCCCGGTCCGGGTCGGGGCGAAAGACGGCGGCCGCCCGCATTCGCGCCGAATCGGAACGCCGGGGCTGGCGGCTTGTGGGAAGCGTATGACGGGAACATAATCAGTCCCTTACGTTCTGGCTGCCTGAATCGAAAAATCGTGGCGTTGTTCTCCAAACCTCCTCCCAAGAAGCCCGAGCCGTTGAAGCTGGAGCCGAAATCGGCCGCGCCGATGATTGCGCGCCCGCGGTCTCGCCCGGTCTCCGCACGCGAGGTCGCGTACGAGGCGCAGGGTAAAAGAGGCGCCGCGGAATGGCCGGGAGCCGAGCCCGCCGGTGAAATCTCGGTCACCGGCGCCAGCCTGATCCAATGGTCACCGGCTAATTCTTCGATCGAGGTCGCGCAGGCGAACCCCGGCCTTTGCGCCGTGCTCGAAAACGCCGCACTTCTCTACGCGGGTGGCCAGAAGGAACCCGCGTGCGCCTTGCTGGAACAAGGCGTGCAGACCGACCATGACGCCAAGATGTCGCCGCTGGCCTGGCTTGCGCTGTTCGACTTGCTGCAGCGGGCCAACGATCGCGCGGGGTTCGAAAGGATGGCATTGTTGTTCGTCGTGCAGTTCGAACGTACGGCGCCGGCATGGGAGGAGGGATTGACGACGACGGCGGGTCCGAAGGTCGTCGCCGGAGGCTTCATCCCGGTGACGGGCAAGCTTTCTGCGGCGAGCGTGCCGCAGGTCGAAGGATTGAAGCGGGCGATCGAAAAAAAAGTTCCGCACGCGCGTCTCGACCTGGCCTCGGTCACCGGTTTTGATGACGCGGGCGCGCGCCTGCTTGCCGACGCGCTGGCATATGCACGCAAGCACCGCTTCGCGCTGACGCTCCAGCGTCCGGAAAAGCTCCGTGGCGCCGTGGACGCCGTGGTCAAGCGCGGCAAGGACGGCGGCGAAGGTGCGTGGCTCCTGTCGCTCGAACTCCTGCAGTTCGAACACAGGCAGGAATTTTTCGACGATCGAGCAATCGAATATGCGATCGCGTTCGAGCAATCGCCGCCGTCGTGGGAGCCGCCGCCTGTACCCGAATCCGCGGCGGTGGTCGCGGACGCGGCACCGGCCGACCGCCCGGATGACGGCACGACGGGCGGGCAACTCGGCGACGACGTGGATATGCTCGCGCTGAGCGGTGTTCTCGCTGGCTCATCGAACATTCAGCTTGCGAAAATCACCTTGTTTGCCCAGAGCCGTTCCGTCGTGCCGATCGACATGACCGCGGTCGACCGGATCGACTTCGTCTGCGCCGGCTCCCTGCTCAACGCCATCAACCGCGTCGAATCCCAGCGCAAGGCGGTCCAGATTGCCGGGGCGTCGCCAATCATCCGCGCGTTGCTGCTGCTCATCGGAATTTCACCCCGGCATTTCCTGAAGCGGGCAACATGACCCTTCGTCGCAAAGTGAACCCCTACTTTGCGCCGGATTGAGGTTACCGACGAAGTTCGGGCAGAGCCCGTAACTTCGTCGCAGAAAGTCGAAGTATTTAAACCCGAGCGTTGTGCGCGCGAGGCTTCTTCTGCCAAGCGTATTTTGCTTTTGAGAACTCTCATCGCATGGAACAGTTTCACGGAACGACCATATTGTCGGTACGGCGCGACGGCGCGGTGGCCCTGGGCGGGGACGGGCAAGTCACGCTCGGCAACATCGTCATGAAAGCCACCGCGCGCAAGGTGCGCCGGCTTTATCACGAACAGGTGCTGGCGGGATTTGCGGGCGCCACTGCGGATGCCTTCACGCTGTTCGAGCGCTTCGAGGCCAAGCTCGAAAAGCATCAGGGCCACCTGACGCGTTCGGCCGTCGAACTGGCCAAGGACTGGCGTTCCGACCGGGTACTGCGCCGCCTCGAGGCCATGTTGGCCGTGGCCGACACGTCGACATCGCTGGTAATCACGGGGACCGGCGATGTACTCGAGCCGGAGCACGGCATTGTCGCCATCGGTTCCGGCGGTCCCTACGCACAGGCGGCCGCCCGCGCGCTCCTTGACCATTCATCGCTGTCCGCCGAGCAAATCGTCAAGCAGGCGCTGACGATTGCCGGCGACCTGTGCATCTACACCAATCAGCACCATGTGATCGAAGTGCTGCCGGGCACGGTATGAGCGCCGCCGGGCCGTCCCAAGGCGCGAATAGCTCCGCCGCCTCCGTGAGGCCGAGCCTATGCGCCGCACTTGCTTGTCGGCGGCCATCCATGCTCGCGGACGGGCTCTTCGAGCCTTGGCTTCGCCCCGCTCGCATGGACGTCCCCGGGGGCAGCGCAGCGGCGACAGCCGCAAGCGTGGGGGCCCTATCCGCATGAGCGGCGAAGACTTTGACGTGATCGTCGCGGGTGCCGGCCTGGTGGGTCTTGCGCTCGCGCCGGCGCTGGCGCGCAGCGGTCTCAGGGTTGCGCTGGTCGATCGCGCGCGGGTCGCCGCACCCGAGTTCGACCTTGACACGTGGGATGCGCGGATTTTCGCGATCAGCCCTGGGAGTGCCACGTTTCTGCGCTCGCTCGGTGCGTGGCAGATGCTTGCGCCTGCGCGCATCGAACCGATCGAGGCCATGCATGTTGCGGGCGACGCCGGCGCGACAATCGAATTCTCCGCCTACGAGTTGGGCGAACGCGCGCTCGCATGGATTGTCGAGGAACGCGCGCTGCGCGCTGGACTCCTGCCGCTGGTCTTCGACGCCGGCGTCGAGGTCATCGGCGGTGCCGCATTTTCC
>JAYTIR010000419.1:0-12897 GCA_043731765.1 Burkholderiales bacterium | reverse complement strand
GTGAGCGTTTCGTTCACCGAATCGTCAAGCCATTTTGCGGCGATCGAGATCGTCGCATTGTGCGTCATCAGGATCGTCTTGTTGTGGAACGACACGTTGTTGTCCGGGTCCTTCCAGCTCGTCGACGACGGCGGCGTGCAGCCACGGGTGCGGATCGACGTGTAATCGCGCAATGCGTTGATGAGCCCCTGCCGCACCTTGGGATCGTCCACCAGCAGCTTGCCGTTGTCGTCGACCAGCTTGACGTTGTAGGCATCCATGAAGGTCAGGAACGAATAGAACGAGTCGCTCGAATCCACGCCCATCGGCTGGCCGATCGCATAGGTCCGCTTGCCGGTCTTCGTGCGGTGCGCGGGCTGCACCTTGTCGCACCAGAAGTCCCAGTACGCCTTCCAGCCCGTCGGAATGTCGGACTCCTTGTAGCCCGCATCGCCCAGCATGTCTTTCCAGTACTGGATGTGCATCGTCTGCTGCTTCATCGGGAACGCGTAGTACGCCTTCTTCTTGGTCTTGTCGTTGTACAGGTAGGTGGTCTCGATCGTGTTCTTGAGGAATTTGTCCTTCATCGGAGTGATGATCTCCGTGATGTCCTCGAGCTTGCCGTCGTTCGCCCACTTGCCTGCGACCTGGAAGTCGTACACGTCAGCGTAGGCGACATCGGGCGGCGTGCCCGCATCCAGCGCAGCCACCGTCTTCGGGATCATGTCCTGCACGGGATATTGCGACAACTCGACCTTGATCTTGGTCTTGTCCTCGAATTTCTTGATCGCGGCGTACAGCGCGTCGTCCTCGGACTTGTAGAAGCCCTTGACCCACCAGACCACGAGTTTTTCCTGGGCCGCTGCGGGGGCGGCGGCGAGCATGCCGGCCGCGATCAGCGCGGCGGCGAGTTTGCTGAACAGCTTCATGCGACTCCTCCGTTGAAGGGAATGCTGCGTAACACGGTTCTTGCCGTCTTGTTTCCGCAGTCCGCTTGCAGCCTACGGGCGGCGGGGAATGGTGTCAACTGAGGGTGTCAACTAAGGGCGTCAACTGAGATGGTCAACTGGGGGCTACATTACCGCGCCCAGGTACCAGGGCACGAACTCGCTCTGGCCATAGCCGTGACGTTCGCTCTTGGACTTTATTCCCGAAGCGGTGTCGAGCATCAGCTGGAACAGCCGTTCTCCGGTGCCCTCGACCGACGCATTGCCGTCGGCGATCTCGCCGCAGTTCAGATCGATGTCCTCTTCCTGCTTGATCCATAGCGGCGTGTTCGTCGAAAGCTTGAGCGACGGCGCGGGCGCGCAGCCATACGCCGAGCCACGGCCCGTCGTGAAAACAATCATGTTGGCGCCACCGGCCACTTGCCCGGTCGCCGAGACCGGATCGTAGCCCGGCGTGTCCATGTAGACGAAGCCCTTGGCGATTACCGTCTCCGCATACTCGTAAACAGCGACAAGGTTGGTCGTGCCACCCTTGGCAACGGCGCCCAGCGATTTCTCGAGGATCGTGGTCAGCCCGCCGGCCTTGTTGCCCGGCGACGGATTGTTGTTCATCTCGCCCTTTTCGCGCGTGGTGTATTCCTCCCACCACTTGATGCGCGAGACGAGCTTTTCGCCGACCTCGCGGGAAACGGCGCGGCGAGTCAGCAGGTGTTCTGCGCCGTAGATCTCGGGCGTTTCCGAGAGTATCGCCGTGCCGCCGTGTCGAACCAGCAGGTCAACCGCCGCGCCCAGCGAAGGATTCGCCGTGATGCCCGAGTAGCCGTCCGAGCCACCGCACTGCAAGCCGACGGTGATGTGCGATGCCGGCACGGGTTGGCGGGTCACGGCGTTGGCGAGCGGCAGCATTTCCTTGATGAGGCCGATGCCGTAGGCAATGGTCTTGGCGGTGCCGCCGGTGTCCTGGATGCTGAACGTGCGCAGCAGCGGACCTTCCTTCAGGTTTTGCGCGCCCATCAGCGAACTGATCTGGTTTGCTTCGCATCCCAGCCCGATCATGAGCACGCCCGCGAAGTTCGCGTGTCGCGCGTATCCGCCGAGCGTTCGCCGGAGGAGTTGCATGCCTTCGCCGTGGGTATCCATCCCGCAGCCGGAGCCGTGCGTCAGCGCGACCACGCCGTCGACGTTGGGAAATTCCGCGAGCCGTTCCCGCGTGAAATGTTCGGCAATGCCGCGCGATACGGTCGCGGAGCAGTTCACCGTGGACAGGATGCCCAGATAGTTGCGTGTTGCGACGCGTCCCACATTGGGCCCATCCGCGCGCACGATGCCCATGAACGTCGCGGCGGGGACCACATACTGCGTCGGCTTCGCGTCGGCGCCGAACGCATAGTCGCGGTCGAATGAACCCATCACGAGATTGTTGAGATGGACGTGTTCGCCGGGGGCAATGTCACGGCTGGCAAAGCCGATGATCTGGTTGTAGCGCTTCACCGGTTCGCCCTTTTGAATCGCGCGCGTGGCGATCTTGTGCGCGGGCGGGACCAGACCCATCACAGTGACCTTTTCGTCGAGCAGCGTCATCCCGCCCACCAGCTGCGAGCGGGCGATGACGACGTCGTCGTTCGGGTGCAGGCGAATCGTGAGTGCGCTTCGAGTCAACATTGTTCTCTCCTTACTCCACGGTCATCCGTGCGACGGCCAGCCGGTCGATGGCCGCGAAATCCCAATCAATGCCGAGCCCCGGCGCATCCGGCGGAATCGCATAGCCATCATGCAGTTTCATTAGCGACGTGGTGACCGCATCGAGCTGCGGTATGTATTCGACCCACGTTCCATTGGGTACCGCCGCCGACAGCGAAACGTGCAGCTCCATCAGGAAATGCGGACAGACCGGCGCGTTGAAAGTCTCCGCCATGTGCGCCACCTTGAGCCAGGGCGTGATGCCGCCGATTCTCGCGCAATCGACCTGGACCACCGAACACGCGCCGCGCTCGAGGTACTCGCGAAAATGCGCCGGGTGGTACAGCGATTCACCAACGGCGATGGGCATCGCTGCACTCGCCGCCAATTCGACGTGCCCGCCCAGATCTTCGGCCGGCAATGGTTCCTCGAACCAGGCCAGCATGACCGGCTCGTAAGCATGCGCGCGGCGACGGGCTTCGGCAACAGTGAACGCCTGATTGGCATCGACCATGACTTCGAAGTCGTGGCCTACCGCCGCACGTACAGCAGACAACCGCGCGACGTCTTCCGCGATCGAAGGTTTGCCGACCTTGATCTTGCAGCCCTTGAACCCTCCCGCCTTCGCGGCAACGGCCTCGTCGACCAACTGCTGCTGCGAGTGGTGCAGCCAGCCACCTTCCGTGGTGTACACCGGCACCTTCCCCTGCGCGCCGCCCGCCATTTTCCATAAAGGCTCGCCCGCACGCTTGCATCGGATGTCCCACAGCGCGGTGTCGATCGCCGCGAGCGCCAGGCTGGTAATCGCGCCCACTGCGGTCGCATGCGTAGCGAAGAAGAGATCCTTCCAGATCGCCTCGATCTGCGCGGCATCGCGGCCGATAAGCCGAGGTACCAAATGGTCGCGCAGCAAGGCGACGACCGATGAGCCTCCGGTCCCGATGGTGTACGAATAACCCACGCCGACGGCCCCGTCGTCGCAGGTGATACGCACCAGCGGCGTCTCCTGCGTGACGAAGGACTGGATTGCGTCGGTGCGCACGACTTTCGGTGGCAGGTTGACCTGCAGGATTTCGACGCGTTCGATTGCAGCCATCAACGGTAGACCAGCCTGGGCAGCCACAGCGAAATTATCGGAATGTACGTGATCAGGATGAGGCTTCCGAGCAGCGGAACGAGCCACGGCAGAATCGCCATGGTCGTGCGTTCGAGTGACATTCGCGCCACCCGCGCCAGCACGAACAGCACCATGCCCATTGGAGGGTGCAGCAGTCCGATCATCAGGTTGAGCACGACGACAAGGCCGAAATGAACAGGGTCAATTCCGAGCTGCAGCACCGCCGGCATCAGAACAGGAACCGCGATCAGGATCGCGGCCGTCGGCTCGAGGAAGCAGCCGACGAACAGCAGCAACAAGTTGACCAGAAGCAGGAACACCCATGGCGAATGGGTGAACTCCAGCACCCACATGGTCACCATGTCCGTCACCCGCGTGGCGGTGAGCAGCCAGCCGAATATCGACGCGGCGGCCACGATGAACAGCACCGTCGCCGTCGTCTCGATGGTCTCCATCGAGACCTTGATCAGCATCTTGAAATTCAGCGTGCGGTACCAGAAGAGGCCAAGAAAGAGCGCCCAGATCGAGGCCGCCACCGCGCCCTCGGTCGGCGTGAAAATTCCTGTGGTCATGCCGCCGATCAGCAGCACCGGCGTCATGATCGGCAACACGGCCTCGAATTTGAACTTCCAGTCGGCGGTAAAGAGCGCCGCCATGGCCACGAATGTCGCGACCACCGCGTTGACACCGCTCAACACCGCGAGCCAGATCACCAGCGGGAACGCGATCACGATGGCGAGTTCCAGCGTCGCCTTGCCGACCCTGCTCCACAGGAACTTGATATCGGCGCCCCAACCGTTCTTGTGAGCGTAATACCCGACGGTCAACATCATCAACACCGTCATCACCAGCCCGGGCAGGATGCCGGCCAGAAACAGCTGGCCAATCGACACGTTGGCCACCATGCCGTAGATCACGAACGGCAGCGACGGCGGGATGATCGGGCCCAGCGTCGCCGACGCCGCGGTCACGCCCACCGAGAATTCCATCGAATAACCGTGATCGCGCATCGCCTTGATTTCGATCGTCCCGAGTCCTGCGGCGTCCGCTATGGCCGTGCCCGACATTCCCGCGAAAATCACCGATCCGATGATGTTGACGTGGCCGAGCCCGCCTTTCATCCATCCGACCAGCGCCAGCGCGAAGTTGTAGATGCGGTTGGTAATGCCGGCGTTGTTCATCAGATTGCCGGCCAGAATGAAAAACGGCACTGCGAGCAACGGAAAACTGTCGATGCCGCTGATCATCCGGTGGACGACCACCATCGGCGGCGAGGACCCCGATAGGTAGAAATAGATCAGCGATGCGCCCGCCATCGCAATGGCGACCGGAATGCCGGTCACCATCAGCACGAGGAACCCCGAAAGGAGCCAACCAGTCATTGCCGATCCCCCTGCCGTCGATCGCTCATTGGACCCCCACGCTCACTTCGTTCGCTGCCCCCAAGGGGGCGCAGTTCGCGCCTCGGGGCGGCCCTTCGGCGCTCACTCGATGGTCTCCTCGATCGCGTGTTCCGGGCGTTCGAGCAGACTGAAGCCGCGCCGCCAGTTCTCGATCGCGACCTGCACTGAGCGCGCGGCGGCGGCCGCGAATCCGAACGCGCAGATGCCATAGATGATATTCATCGGCAGATCGATGATCGTCATCTGAAGCGTGCCCATCCGGATCATCATCTGGATCGTGAGCCCGACCGCCAACGCGAAGAACACGATGCGCATGACATCGACCAGCGTGGACATCACGCGGCCGGCTTTCGGTGAAATGAGCCGGTAGAGAAAGTCCACGTGAATGTGCCGCGTACGGCGGACGGCCGCGGCGATCGCGACGAATACCGTGCAGATCAGAAGGTACCTGGCGATTTCCTCGGTCCATGCCGCCGAGTCGTTCAACACGTAGCGCGTGAAGAACTGATAGAACACGCACAGGCCCAGCAACCAGAAAAAACCAAGCGCCAGCCAGTCTTCGAACACGTAGTGGGAAAGCTCGATCGGGGCGTCCTCCACATGGAAATGGCCCTCCTCATCGAGGACGTGCTCAGTGGCGCGTGGCTTTTCGATCGTGTCGGTCATGCGGTTTCGCTGTATCTGGTTACTGTTGTCGTTCCGTCGTCACTTGATCGCGACGATCTTGTCGTAATCGGACTTGGTGAAACCCATCGATTCCACCGGAGAGTTCTTCAGCACCGCGTCGACAAAGCTCTTGCGGTCGACCTGAACGATCAGAAGTCCCTTCTTCTTGAACTCGTCGGCGAGTTCGGCCTCACGCTTCTTGATCTTTTCCGTGGCGCGCGCGGCGGCCTCCCGCGTGACCTCGGTGAAAATCGCCTTTTCCTGATCGGTGAGTTTGTTCCACACATGCGGCGCCACCTGCGTGGTCAGTCCGTCGACGATGTGCGACGTCATCATGATCGCCTTCTGCACCTCGTAGAATTTCTTCGCCTCGATCGTCGTCAGTGGGTTTTCCTGCGCGTCGACGGTGCCGTTCTGCAATGCCAGATAGACCTCGGCGAACGCGATCGGCGTCGGGTTCGCGCCGCAGGCCCTCGGCGTGGCCAAGTAGGCGGGCACGTCCGGCACGCGGATCTTCAGGCCTTTCATTCCGGCACAATCGGTGAATGGCTTCTGCGCCGTAGTCTGCCGCGCGCCATAGTACGTATACGCGAGAATCTGGATGCCGGTCTTCTTGTGGAACTCCTCGACCATCTCGGCGAACACCGGGCTCTTCGAGTAGGCGAGCAAGTGATCGGCGTCGCGGAAGATGAATGGGTAGTACGCGATGCCCAGGCGTGGATAGCTGCGCGCCGCGAACGACGGCCCGCTGATGATCATGTCCACGGTGCCGAGCGTCATACCCTGGTTGATGTCGGTCTCCTTGCCGAGCGTACTGGCCGGAAAGACCTCGATGTCGAACTTGCCATTGGTGCGCTTCTTGATCTCGGCCGCGGCCCACACCGACTCGGTGTGGTAGGGCTCCGATGTTTCATAAACGTGCGCCCATTTGAGTTTCTGCTGCGCGAGCGCAGGGCCGCCGACAGTTACCGCGACGGCGGCCACGGCGGCCAATACGAGTTTCGCAATCAAACGCATGATTCCTCCTCGAAATGCGGTGGTAGTGCCGAATGGATGCCGGCCCCGATGGAATTGATCATCCAACTACAACTTGCACCTTGGTACTCTTGTTCTTGTCGGCCGCCGCATGAAACGCCGCTACCGCGTCCTGCAACGGATATTGGCCTGACAGCAGCGGACGCACATCGACGCGACGCGTCGACAGATATTCCACCGCCCAGTCGAATTCGATTCCCCAACGGAACGCGCCGCGCAGATCGAGTTCCTTCGCCATGATTTCGTTGACGACGAAAGGCAGCGGTTCGTGCGGCAGCGTGCCGACCTGCACGACCACGCCGCCGCGCTTGGTCGCCGCGACGCAGGACTTCAAGGCGTTGAAATTGCCCGAGACCTCATAGGACACATCGAACGCCGGGCGGACGAGCGCGTCGCCATCACGGTCCGCGCGCAACGTGACGTCGGCGCCGACCAGCTTCGCCTGCGTGAGCGGCCGATCGAGGACGTCGGATACGGTGATCTTCTTTGCACCCGCAAGCCGAGCCGCAAGGACCGTGACGCATCCGATCGTCCCTGCGCCGGTGATGAGCACCGACTTGCCCAGCAGATCGCCGCCGCGATTGACGGCATGCAATCCAACGGCCAGGGGTTCGGCAAACGCGAGTTCACCCAGCGTGATGTCGCCCGCCACGGGATAGCACTGCCGCTCGCCCATCACGAAATATTCCTGGAACATCCCCTGCACATGCGGGAAAAGGCTGGCACTCCCCAGAAATTTCATCTTGGTGCAAAGTTGCTCGCGCCCGTCCCGACAGTATTCGCAGCGTCCGCACGCGTGCGACGGCGAAATCGCCACGTTGTCGCCCTTCTTCACCCGGGTCACGCCGGGACCCACACTCGCGACCACACCGGAGGCCTCGTGTCCCGGAATCAATGGTTCGCGCACAACGAAACTCCCGTTGCGGCCCTCGAAATAGTAATGGAGGTCGGATCCGCATATTCCGGCGGCGCCCAGGCGCAGCAACACCTCGCCGGGACCGGGAGTCGGTGTATCGACAGGTTCGATCCGCAGGTCTTCCTTGGCGTGAATTCTGCAAGCAAGCATTTTCATTTCCCTTCGGTCAAGGTGTCACTTTTGTCCGGCTACACTATCCCATCCGGTACTGAATCGCTTGTAGGCCTGGTTCAAGTGACGATGCATCGCGGCGCGCGCCCCTTCGGCGTCCTTCGCTGCGATCGCCTTCAACACCGCGCGATGTTCGGCCATCGCGGAGTGCCAGAGTCCCGGCGAATCGTAATGATGCTCGAGTTGCTTGTAGAGCGGGCCGGTGCGGTCCACCCACAGCATGTCGACCACCGCCACCAGCGCGCCGTTGCCCGTCGCTTCCGCGATGCGCAGATGGAACATCCGGTCGCCGCCCAGCGGCTGCTTGTCTTCGTCGAGTTCGTGCTGCATTGCGTCGAGTGTTTCCTCGATCGCCAGTACTTGCGCCTTCTTCGCGGACTTGGCCGCGAGCGCCGCAGTTTCGCCCTCGATCACGTAACGCGCTCGCAACAGTTCGAAGGGTCCGGCGGTGGCGCCGCCGTCGCCTTCGGCACCCGCCTTACCGCCACCCTTGCCACCCGCCTTGCCGTCCACTGCCTGCACGTAAATTCCGGACCCGATCCGCACCTCCACCAGGCCTTCCACCTCGAGCGCAATCAGCGCCTCGCGCACCGAGGGCCGGGAAACGCCAAGCTGTTTGGCGAGGTCGCGCTCGGGTGGCAACCTCGCACCTGCCGGAAATTCGCCACTCCGGATCAACGTGCGGATCTGGTCGGCGATCTGGCGATAGAGGCGGCGCGGTTCGATGCTCTGGAACGGCATAGCGCGTATGACGCTTGGGCAAGCGGCGCCATTTGACGAAAGGTTGGATCGGAAGGCTAACTCCCGCCCGGAAACTGGTCAAGTGGTATTACCAATTCGAGCGCCGGTGGGGTAGAATTCAAGGGATCGCCGCCTTGCGATGCGTCGGAGCTCCTGCACATCGCCCACACGTCGCCGAGCTGTCCGGGCACTCCCCCAAATTATCCGTACATTGCGTCATGACCGCCACCACGATCGCCGCAATCCGCGCCACGCCCGTGACGGTGCGGCTCGAAGCTCCGCTGCTGCACAGCAACGGCGCGCATTGGGGCCGCTTTGTGCGAACCATCGTCGAAGTCGAGACGGCCGACGGCTTCCTGGGTCTGGGTGAAATGGGCGGCGGCGGCGAGGACGCAACCCGTGCGTTCGCGGGCCTCGAAACGTATCTGCGCGGACACGACGTCTTTGCGCTGGAAGCGATGCGCTTCAAGGTCTGCAACCCGACCGCGAGCCTTTACAACAATCGCACCCAGCTGCATGCCGCCATCGAATTCGCCTGCCTCGACATCATGGGTCAAAAGCTCGGTGTCCCGGTGCATGCGCTGTTGGGCGGCAAGCTGCGCGACTCAGTCGACTTCGCGAGCTACCTTTTCTTTCGCTATGCCAATCCCGAAACGGGCAAGGGCGAAGTGCGCACCGCGGAACAACTGGTTGCCCATGCCGCGGCGCTCAAGGCCAGTCACGGCTTCACGTCGCACAAATTGAAGGGAGGCGTGTACCCACCCGCGCACGAACTTGCGTGTTACCGCGCGCTCGCGGCATCGTTGCCGGGCGAACGGTTCCGCTACGACCCCAATTCCGCTCTCTCGCTCGCCGACGCCATCGAATTCGGTCGCGGCATCCTCGACATCCGCAACGACTATTTCGAGGACCCCGTCTGGGGCATGCCGCAGTTGAAGCGGCTGAAGGAATTCGTGCCGCTGCCGATCGCCACCAACACCGTCGTCGTCAATTTCGAGCAGCTGGCGGCGAACGTGCAATCCGGCGCCGTGGATGTGGTCCTGCTGGACACCACGTTCTGGGGCGGCATCCGGCCGTGCATCAAGGCCGCCGGCGTGTGCGAGACCATGGGCTTGGGAGTGGCTGTGCACAGCTCGGGCGAACTCGGCATACAGCTGGCTACGATGCTGCATCTGGGCGCGGTATTGCCCAACCTGGGCTATGCGGCCGACGCGCACTATCATCACCTCACGGACGACGTGATTGTTGGCGGCCCGATGCGCTACGAGAATGGCGCGATCCGCGTGCCCGACGCTCCCGGTTTAGGCGTCGCACTCGATCGTGAAAAGCTGCGAAAATATCACGAGCTGCACCGCGAACTGGGCGGCTATCCGTATGACCGCGATCCGGGGCGCCCGAACTGGTTCGCGCACGTGCCGAATGCAAACTGGGCCGACCCGGATGTCTCGCTGCGCCCTGCGCTAAGATAACAATCGAGGCGCGGCCCTTTAGAGCCGCGAGCCTCGTATTCCAGGAGAAGTTTTATGCGACTTGCAGGCAAGACCGCGCTGGTCACCGCCGCGGGACAGGGCATCGGCTACGCGAGCGTCATCCAGATGGCACGCGAAGGCGCCACCGTGTACGCGACCGACGTGAATCCGAAACTGCTGGTGAATTATTCGGGCGTGGCCAACGTGCATCCGCGCATTCTCAATGTGCTCGACGACGTCGCCGTCGCGAAAATGATCGACGAATTGCCTGCGCTCGATGTGCTGTTCAACTGCGCCGGTTTTGTCCATCACGGAACGGTGCTCGAATGCACGTCCAAGGACTGGGATTTCAGCTTCAATCTCAACGTTCGCGCAATGTACGTTGCGATCAAGGCGGCGCTGCCGAAAATGCTGGACAAGCATCAGAAAACCGGTAGCTGGGCCTCGATCATCAACATGGCTTCCGTCGCCGGATCGATCAAGGGCATCCCGAATCGCTTCGTGTACGGCGCGAGCAAAGCCGCCGTGGTCGGACTCACCAAGGCGGTTGCCGCCGATTATGTGCAAAAGGGCGTGCGTTGCAATGCCATCGCGCCCGGTACGGTCGATACGCCATCGCTCGGCGACCGGATCAATGCGTTCGACGATCCGGTCGAAGCGCGCAAGATGTTCATCGCAAGGCAACCGATGGGGCGCCTGGCCAAGGCCGATGAGATCGCGCCGATCGTCGTGTTCCTCGCCTCCGACGAATCCACCTTTGCCACCGGGCAGGTTTACTCTGTCGACGGCGGCATGACCATATGAAAACTTCTCGTGGACCCGGGCCGGCGCGGCCGGCCCGTCTTTGAAGTCCTGTCCCCCATAATCCAGGAGGTTGCATGAAACTCGTACGTTACGGTCCCGCAGGCAAAGAGAAGCCCGGTCTCATCGACGCGGATGGCAAGCTGCGCGACCTGTCGAAGAAAGTGAAGGACATCGATGGCGCGTCACTTGCGCCGGCCGAAATCGCCAAGCTCAAGAAGCTCGATCCGAAAAAATTGCCCCTGGTGAAGGGCAAGCCGCGCCTGGGCCCTTGCGTCGCTACGCCGTCGAAATTCGTGGCCATCGGCCTGAACTACATCGACCACGCGAAGGAGACGGGTTCGCCCATTCCCGAGAATCCCGTCGTGTTCTTCAAGGCGACGACCTGCATCGTCGGTCCGAACGACAACGTGATGGTCCCCAAGGACTCGACCCAGATGGACTGGGAGGTCGAGATCGGCTTTGTGATGGGCCGCACGGCGCGGCACGTAGCGAAGAAGGATGCGCTGAAATATGTCGCAGGCTACTGCGTGATCAACGACGTGTCGGAGCGCGACTTCCAGTTGAAGAAAAGCGCGTCGCAATGGAACAAGGGCAAGGGCTGCGACACGTTTGGGCCGCTGGGACCGTGGCTGGTCACGACCGACGAGATCAAGGATCCGCAGAACCTCGCCATGTGGCTCGACGTGAACGGCGTGCGCAGGCAGACCGGCAACACCAAGACGATGATCTTCGGGATCGCCGAATTGGTGGCCGACGTGTCGCGCTACATGACGCTGTTGCCTGGCGACGTGGTCACGACCGGAACCCCGCCAGGTGTGGGGATGGGCATGAAGCCGCAGACGTGGCTCAAGGCCGGCGACGTCATCACGCTGGGCGTCCAGGGATTGGGCCAGCAGCGGCAGGTCGTCGTTCCGTTCAAGTCGTCCCGGCGTTAGGGAGCTGTGTAGGCCGTCTTGACCGTTGTGAAGAACTCGGCGGCGTAGCGCCCCTGCTCGCGCGAGCCGTAGCTCGAGCCTTTGCGGCCGCCGAAGGGCACGTGGTAATCCACGCCCGCGGTCGGCACGTTCACCATCACCATCCCGGCCTGCGCGTGGCGCTTGAAGTGCGACGCATGTTTGAGGGACGTGGTGACGATGCCCGATGACAGGCCGAACTCGGTGTCGTTGGCGACGGCCAGCGCCTCGTCGTAATCCTTCGCGCGAATCACGCAGGCAACCGGACCAAAAATTTCCTCGCGCGCGATGCGCATCGCGTTGGTCGTTTCCGTGAACAGCGCGGGCGACAGGTAGTAGCCCTCGGTGGCACGCTGCAGCCGCTCGCCGCCGGTGACCAGCTTCGCACCCTCACCCTTGCCGATGTCGAGATACTTCAAGTCCTGCTCGAGCTGGCTCGGGTCGACCACGGGTCCCAAGTCCGTGCCTTGAAGCAATGCGTTGTCGACGCGCAGCGTTTTCAGCTTTTCCGTCACGGCGGCGACAAAACGATCGTGGATTCCAGCGGTGACGATCAGCCGTGACGACGCCGTGCAGCGCTGGCCCGTCGAGAAATACGAACCCTGCACCGCGACGTTGACCGCTACGGCCAAGTCGGCGTCATCCAGCACGACCAGCGGATTCTTGCCGCCCATTTCCAGTTGCAGCTTGGCCATCCGGGCGACACCTTTCGCCGCGATGGCGCGGCCGGTGCCCACGGAGCCGGTGAAGCTGATCGCCGTCACATCGGGATGGTTGACGATGGTTTCGCCGACGACCGAGCCGCGCCCCATCACGAGATTGAATACGCCGGCGGGCAGGCCCGCGCGCGCGAGAATTTCGGCAATCGCCCACGCGCAGCCGGGCACCAGATCCGCCGGCTTGCACACGACCGTGTTGCCAAACGCCAGCGCGGGCGCGATCTTCCACGCCGGAATCGCGATCGGAAAATTCCACGGCGTGATGAGGCCGATGACGCCGAGCGGTTCGCGCGTGAC
>JAYTIR010000418.1:0-6789 GCA_043731765.1 Burkholderiales bacterium | reverse complement strand
GTTGCCGCGAAACCACGGCGCCGCCACCGCGCGCAATGCCGGGCTTGCGCGCTGCAACGCCGAATACGTCGCGTTTCTCGATGCGGATGACCGCTGGTTGCCGGGCAAGCTCGACGCGCAGGTCGCCGCACTTGCCCGCGCGCCGGACGTCGCGTTCGCCATCTGCCGGGTCCGGCCGTTTGCGGATACCGATCTGCCGGCGGCGGAGCGCGCGGCGTTGCTCGCACAGCAGCCGGCCGAAATGGAAGGCTGGATGGCGAGCGCACTCGTCGCGCGCCGTTCCTTGTTCGCGCAAGCCGGCAGGTTTGCGGAGGACCTGCGCGTCGGCGAGGCGATCGACTGGTTCTGTCGCGTCCGCGCTTACGGCCATGTCGCCCTTCCGGTGGTGTTGGTCGAGCGCCGGATGCACCGGAGCAACACGACGCGGCTCGCGGGAGAACAACGCCGCGATTACCTGCTTGCAGCCCATCGCCACCTTACGCGGCAGCGCACTGCGGGAGGCGGCGCGTGATCGGCGGTAGCTGGCGCCCAACGGCGACGCAGGAACTGTTACTGGATGCGACCGTCGGCGATGCCGCCGACGCCGCACGCGCCTGGGCACGCTGGCGCAGCGAGCAGGATCTCGCCCGAATCGACAATGGCTCCACGCGCCTCCTTCCGTTGCTGGTGCCGCGCGCGGCGTTGTTCCCCGCGAACGATCCGGCATGGCCGGTGATTCGCGGGTGCTACCGTCGCGCGTTCTTCCACGGGCAATTGCTGCGCGCGCGGGCCGCCGAGGTGACGACGCTGCTCGCCGAGGCAGGCATTGCCACCCTCGCGCTGAAAGGCGGCGCCCTGCTGCGCTATTACGATGGCAATCCGGGATTGCGACCGATGAATGATTTCGACGGGCTGGTGCCGCGCGAGCGGGCGGTCGACGCGATCCGCGTGCTGGTCGCGCACGGGTGGAATCCGGCGTTGCCGCAGCCCGAGTTGCTGCCCGACGCCTATCACGGCGCATGTTTCACCTCGCGCGACGGACTCGATTTCGACCTGCATTGGGACGTCGTGCCCACAAACGACGACCCAGCCGCCTTGGCGAGTGCGTGGGAGGCGGCCGTCCCCTGTGATATGGGCGGGGCGGCGACCCCCAGCAATATTGGCGGGGCGGCGGCCCCCAAGAATATCCGCGGGGCGGCCATTCGCGCCCTCGGCGCCGAAGACCTGCTTGCGGTCGTGTGCGCCCATGCCGCGCAATGGTCGCCGATTGAATCCGTACGGTGGGTAGCCGATGCGCTGGCCATACTGCGCGGTGAAGGCCCGAAGTTCGATTGGGCGCGTGTTGCCGCGCAGGCCGTTCGATGGCACGTCGTTCCGCACCTCGACGAAACGCTGCGCTACCTCAAGGATCGATGGGACGTGGACGTGCCGGAAACGGTGTTCACCCATTTCGCGAGCGTGCAAGTAACCGCCATCGACCGTCGCGCCTACGCAGTCCTTGGACGAATGCCCGGCACGATTGAATACCTGGCCCGGCCCTGGCATCGCTACCGCGTTCGCAGCCGGGATAAGGGCGCCTTGGCGGCGCTGCCGGGATTCGTCCGGTACCTGGAGATTACGTTGGGGCGCACGCGCACCCGCGATTTGCCATTGGAGATCCTGGCGCGATTCCGGCGCTGGCGGCGCGATCACGCATCAGGACGCAGGTGATTCGTCGCAGCGTCCATGCGCACGCGCGCGCAAGTGGCGAACTGCGCACCGAGGGACTTATAGCCTATAGTATCGGTGCGCCATGGTCTCGGCGAACAACAGGAGCGAACCATGTCCCATCAGCCTCCAAAAACAAGCAAGAAGAAGCCGCAGCACACGCCGAAGGAAAAGAAGACGATGAAGCAGCAGAAGAAGCACGCAAGCGACACCGCGCCTTTCATCAAGCACTGAAGCCAGGCACTGAAACGCGGGGGCCGCGGCGACGAGTCGTGGTTCGGTTATTGGAGACCGATTTCCGCGTTTCGCAACCGAATTCCCCGGCTCGGCCGCAGGGAGCCCGCTGCCGCACGTCGCCCGTAACTCGCTGGAACGTAGCGATGCGTATCTGCCTTCTGACCAACCAGGATCTGCTCGCTGTCCCCTTTCCTTCCGACGATTGGCCCTGCGATCCGAGGCCCTTTTATCCCGATGCGCATTGGGACGTGGAGTTCCTGAAATACGCGACCTCGATCGAACAGGTCACGCGACGGATCCAGCAAGGCTTCGATCTCTACTTCAATCTTTGCGATGGAGCCGCGGACCAGAAAATTCCGGGCATCGAGGTCGTGCAGACGTTGGAAGCGCATGGTGTCGCATTCACCGGCGCTACGTCGGAATACTACGAGCCTTCGCGGGAGGCGATGAAACTGGCTTGCCGGTCCGAGGGCATCGAAACCCCGGATTACGTCCTGGCGCGCTGTGCAGAAGATGTCGAACGCGCCGCCGGGACATTGCGCTTTCCCCTCTTCGTGAAACACTACAGCAGCTATTCCAGCGTCGATCTTTCCCGGCGCTCCCGCGTCTGTACACCGGCCGGACTGCGCCAGCAGGCACGCAAGATCATGCGGCGCCACGAGGCAGCGCTGATCGAGGAGTTCATCGAGGGGACGGAAGTCACGGTCCTCGTGGCGGAAAATCCGGATGATCCGGCGCGGCCAAAGACCTACGCGCCGATTCAATATCGCTTTCCGGAAGGCGAATCCTTCAAGCACTCGAAAATAAAGTGGATGGATTACGACAGGATGTCGGCCTTTCCCGTCGATGATCCGGTTCTCGATGCACGCCTGCGCGATGTTTCCGCCCGCTTCTTCGTCGCTCTCAAGGGCGCGAGTTTTGGCCGTTGCGATCTCCGGGTCGACCGCCGCGGCGTTCCTTTCATTTTGGAAATCAATCCCAACTGCGGCGTTTACTACGCCCCCGAGGACGCCGGCAGCGCCGACATTTGCCTCGCGCACGATCCCGAAGGCCATGTCGGCTTCACGCGCCGGTTGATCCGGGCCGCATTGCATCGACAGCAACAACGAGCCAACACTGCGAGCGCCCCAGGCTGATCGGAAACGGTCGCTGAGGATGGACCGCTTGCGGCCTATTCTGTTGAAAAACTCCAAATTGCGATGCCCCCGAGTTATTGCGTGAGTGCATTGCAATGGACAATCCGTTCTGCGAACTGTCGGAGCGATTGTTAGAAGGCGCATGTTTGCGCGCAACAGAAGAGTGCATGGTCCCCCACGTCCGAGAACGCACGACACCTCTACGGGCTTGGAATTCTTCGAGGACCCTCCGAAAAGGAGTTTTTCAACAGAATAGGCCACAACCAGCCCTATCGATCTGCGCTCCATACCGGACAGTCGATTCCTGCTTGGGGGCCGTCGGCGCAGTCCGCCCCGGCCTTCGAGTTCGACCAGCGCCTCACCTGGTAGCCACCACCGTCGCCAGTCCTCCATGAGCGACGCCGGGCAGGCGCATGCGTGCGGCCGCCGGCACGCGACACGAGCTCGCTGACGCTCGCGAAACACCCGCACCCAGGGCAACCCTGGCCCCGCAGCGACCCCTGATCACCCCCAGCTTCCCGTCAATCCGGGTCAGTCAAGACGTACTCAAGACGTGCTACGCTGCTCCCGACCGTGTCGCGGGCGTTGGATTTACTATCCCTGGGCGTTGGATTTACTATCCCTAAGCGTCGCGCCTATCATTTTGAAAGGCGCCGCAATTTGACACTACGCCGTTGCACCAACAGAATGATTGGGATTGTGCGATTGTCATAACGAGACTCGATCGCAGGACGACGCGCGGACAGGGATGATCAAGTCTCGATGTTTGGGCAAAATGGGCAGTGATATTTGCAGATCGGACTCAATTTTTAGATTTTCATAGGGAGAAACTTTTGATGAATCGCATCGTTCTAGGTTTTTTCATTGCGTTTTCGGCGCTGGTAGCCGAAGCGCAGACAACAACATTCAATTACACGGGCGCACAACAAAGTTTTGTGGTGCCTGCCGGCGTTACGTCGGTCAACATTGCCACACAAGGCGCTGCCGGCTGGGTCGGAACTAATCCCGGCGGGTTGGGCGGGTCTGCGTCGGGCACCCTGGCGGTCACGCCGGGGGAGACGCTGTATATCTATGTAGGGGGGCAAGGTACTGTGGCAACCGTTGACCAGGTTCCTGCCGGTGGTGGTTTCAACGGCGGTGGCAACGGGATGAATAATTCCTCTACTCCCCCGGTCGTTGGAGGAGGTGGGGGAGCCAGCGACGTTCGCCAGGGGGGTGCCGCGCTTGCCAATCGCGTGCTGGTGGCGGGCGGCGGAGGTGGTTCGACTAACAACACCGGCACCTTTGGCGGAGATGGCGGTGGCCTCGTCGGTGCGAATGGAGGTACTTGCTGCGGCGGCACGACGGCCATAGGCGGCAGCCAGGTTGCAGGCGGAGCATTCAGCGGCAGCTTGGGGCAGGGCGGCAACGCGATCCCGGTAACGCAGACTCCATGGATAGGCGGCGGTGGGGGTGGCTACTACGGCGGCGGTACTTCCGATATGCATTCCGGCGGTGCCGGCGGGTCGTCCTATCTGGGCGGTGTGACCAGCGGCTTGACGACAGCCGGTGTCAGGGCAGGCAACGGTGTCGTGGTATTGACCCTTTCCGCCGTCTCCGCGTCCATTCCAACACTTTCCGAATCGATGATGGCGCTGCTTGCGCTGATGCTCGTGGCGAGCGTGGTCTTTTTGCGTAAGCGGGCCTGACGCTGACGGCAGTCGGCGGCAGTCTGCGGTAGTCAAAATGGGCCGGCGAAAGCCGGCCCATTTTCGTCCTGGGCCGCGCGAGTTCGAACCTTCGCTATCGATGCCATGCTCGATCGGTTGAACCCGCCGTCGACTGCAATCCGTGGCAGGGTTGGAGCGCATTGTCCGGTGAACTGCACGCGGCCGGCTGCCGAAGTCCGTGCAACGCCAATGCAAATCAAGTGGCGTGGCACGGTTAAGCAGCATCGATTTTCAACAGCCTGCTAACCCGTCGCTCAACGCGGACGTCCCGCGTGCGGGGCTTCGCCCCCGCAGCAGGCCGCCGGTTAGCTTGTTTCGTTAGGCACGGGGCAATCACGCATGGACGTGCTGAACAAATATCTCGCCACCGTTCCCTTCGAGCTCCACGAACTCGTTCGGGCTGTCGACACGCTCGTTCGCAACGCTGCGCCCGCTCTATCACCCAGCTTGAAATGGGGCAACCTTACCTACCACCACACGGCAAATGTCTGCGCGCTCGTGGCACACAAGCAGTATGTCAACCTCCAGGTGTGGGGCGGCGTTACGATTGCCGATCCCTATGGCTTTCTTAAAGGTACGGGCAAACAAATGCGTCACCTCAAGCTTGTTGCCGGCAACCCGCTAAACCGTCGCGCCATAGCCGCCATTGTGCACGCAGCAGCTGAGGCGTCCCTTGCCTAACCCGGTCAACCGGACGCGCCGGTTCATGGCTTCTACTTGGCGAGCGCCATCGCGGTGTGCCGGTTAGCTTGATACGTCGAACGTCCGGATTTCGTGAGGCTCAATGGCCGGGGTGGGTCGACTTCGGACGCTCGCAATCCATCCTGGGCAAACGCATCCCGCCTACGCCATCCCTCGTGTGGCCAGCAGCCGCAGCACCTGCGCGTGCAGTTCGCGATCACCGCATGCGACGACGGTTCCGCCTTGGTCGCAGTTGCCGCCCTGCCAGTTCGTGATGGCGCCGCCGGCCGCTTCGATGATCGGCATCAGCGCCTGCACGTCGTAGGGCTGCAGTCCGTTTTCGATCACTACGTCCGCGAAGCCCATGGCGAGCTGCGTGTAGCAATAGCAATCGCCGCCGTAGCGCAGGAGGCGCGCGCGCCCGCCAACCGCCGCCAGCGCCGCCTGCTCCTCCGGCGTTCGAAATTGCCGCGGATCGGTGGTGGACACGATCGCATCTTCGATCCTGGTACAAATGCGCGTGCGCAACGTGCGCGTCTGGTCGCCGCGCCGCCACTGCGCGAGTCCTCCTTGCGTGCCGAGAAATGTCTCGCCGACGAACGGCTGGTGCACGACGCCCACCACCGGACGTTCGCCGTCATGCAGCGCGATGAGCGTCCCCCAATGCAGCTGCCCAAGGATGAAACTCTTGGTGCCGTCGATGGGGTCGATCACCCAGGTGAGGGGCGAGGTGCCCGCCTGCTTGCCGTGCTCCTCGCCATGGATACCGTGGTCCGGATGCGCGCGCTTGATCTCGCTGCGGATGACATCTTCCGCCGCGCGGTCGGCGATGGTCACCGGGTCGTAGCCCATCACATTGCGCTTGTCTTCCACATCTATGATTTCGCGGAAGTGCGGCAGGATGGCTTCGCCGGCGGCGAGCGCCATCCGATAGGCGAATTCGAGGTAGCGTTCGGTGTCGCGGGGATTCATGGCGTAGGCGGGTCGTTTCGCAAGTGCTGCGCGATCATCGCACGGACGGCGCGCTCGCCGCTGCAAACGCCAGGATTTCCCGTTCGCGTTCCGCGGTCAGTACCGCTTTCCAGGCGCCACTATTGTCGCGGGAGGCAAGCCACTTTGCCGTCGCGTCGATGGTCTCGGCGAGCGGCCTCACACGCAATCCCGCTGCCATCGCCTTGCGGCAATCGAATTCCATGAAGCCGGCTTCATCCACGAAGGTCGACGGAATCCACAGCGGCAGTCCTGTCCATGGCTCGACCTTGTGCTCGAGCAGCAGCGCCTCGTCGATCCACGTCGCCGGCGGCGCCGCGGCAACGGCGCGCAGCGCTGCGACCAGTGAG
>JAYTIR010000417.1:0-7975 GCA_043731765.1 Burkholderiales bacterium | reverse complement strand
TGATGGGAACGAACTTGAAGATCTGGCGCACGGGGAGGGGACAGTCGGTCCGTGGCCGCAAGAGGTGCCCCGAACCCGGGGAGGGTCAGTCGCCGAATTCTTCGATGATCGCCTCGATCTTGCTGCGGTCGGCCAGGAACGCGTCGACGCAGGTCGGATCGAAATGCTTTCCGCGCTGGCCTTTGACGAAATCGATACTCTCGTCGATTGGCCAAGCGTGTTTGTACGGCCGCGTACTCACCAAGGCGTCGAATACGTCCGCCACCGCTACGACCCGCGCCACCAGCGGAATGTCCTCGCCGTGCAGTCCGTTCGGATAGCCGAAGCCGTCGTATTTCTCGTGGTGGCCGAGCGCGATGATCGCGCCCATCGACAAGTATTTCGACGGGCTGCCCTTGAGAATGTCGTAGCCGATGCGCGGATGCGCCTTCATGACCTCGAGCTCGTCTTTGGTCAGCGGTCCTTCCTTCAGCAGCACGGAGTCGGGTATGCCGATCTTGCCGATGTCGTGCATGGGTGCCGCCACTTCCAGCACGTGCACGGTTTCATTGCCGAGTCCCAGGTGGGCGCCGATCAGCGCCGAGTACTTGGCCATCCGCATCAGGTGATTGCCGGTGGTCTTGTCGCGGAACTCGCCGGCCTTGGCGAGTTTGGACAACGTTTCCAGTTCGCGTTCGTGGATTTCCGCCACCGATTTGTCGACCTGGTACTGCAGCACGCGGGCCTGGTCGGACAGCACGATCTTGTGCCGGCGCAGTTCGAGCAGATTGGCGCAGCGCGCGCGGGTTTCGTGTTCGTCGAGCGGCTTGATCAGGAAGTCGGTGGCGCCGGCCTCGAGGGCGTCGTAGCGGATCTTGCGGTCGTCCACGACGGTAATCACGACAATCGGCACGTCCACGCAATGCGGCAGCGCGCGCAATTGCTTGACGAGTTCGATGCCGTCGAATTCGGGCAACTTGTAATCGGTGAGGACGATGTCGACGCGGTTGTTGCGGGCGAATTCCAGCGCGCGCGAGGGCGTGTCGAAGAGCTCGAGATTCAACTTGCCGTCAATCTGCCGCACGATTTCCGCCAGCAGCAGGCGGCTCGAGAACAGGTCGTCGATGATCAGGACGGTGTTGCGCTGGGCGCGCGCGAACGCGAGTTCCGACACAACTCCGGATCCGGGCATTGAAGTTCTGGGCTGGGCGCTCATGGGCTCCCCCTTCCAATAATTGAAGACGCCAAGGCAATACGCAAGCAAGAACAATGCCGACGTAGTATTGCCGTTTCGATGGACTTGCGAATTTGGGCGCCTTGGGACGGTAGCGGCAAGGTGGCGGCAGGCCAGCGATACGTTCCCGCCTTGCCTGTCCCACGCCCGATTGTCCCGGGCCGAGGCCCAACAAAAGAGCCGCCCCGGGCATGCCGGACCGGCTCCAATCGAATTTGGTCGGGGCGAGAGGATTTGAACCTCCGACCCCCTGCACCCCATGCAGGTGCGCTACCAAGCTGCGCTACGCCCCGACCGAACCCGGAATTATACGCGCGCATTGAACAACCTTCGCGCTCCGCGCTCCGGCTCGTTTGGGCAACTCGGCCCTTGGAACGGCCCGGCGGGCTGATAGGTTCACCTTCGCGCTGCGCGCTACGGTATTCGCCCTTGGGACGGCCCGGCGGGCTCATGGCGGGTCAGGACGAGCCCAGGAGCTGCCGGATTTCAGCAAGTTCTTGCCGCAAGTCGGCCGGGTCGAGGTCGTTTTCGCGCGGCGCCGCCACCACGGTCGCGGAACTGGTCAGGGCCCGGGCGGCGGCCCGGGGCTCGTTCGCTTCGGACTCGAGCCGGTGCCGTGCGCCATTGATCGTGAAGCCCTGTTCGTACAACAGGTCGCGGATGCGCCGGATCAACAGGACTTCATGATGCTGGTAATAGCGCCGGTTGCCGCGCCGCTTGACCGGCTTCAGCTGGGTGAATTCCTGCTCCCAATACCGAAGCACGTGCGGTTTGACCGCACACAGATCGCTCACCTCGCCAATGGTGAAGTAACGCTTGGCGGGGATCGGCGGAAGATCGGCGTTAACTCGGCTGGGATCCGGCATGGTTCGCGGCTTCGACCATGGCCTTCAATTTTTGGCTTGCATGGAAAGTCACCACGCGGCGGGCGGTGATCGGAATCTCTTCGCCGGTCTTGGGATTTCGGCCCGGACGTTGCGGCTTTTCGCGCAATTGGAAATTGCCGAAGCCGGAGAGCTTGACCGATTCGCCCGCTTCGAGCGCGATGCGCACTTCCTCGAAGAAACGCTCGACCATGTCTTTCGCTTCGCGTTTGTTGAGGCCCAATTGTTCAAAGAGCAGGTCGGCGAGTTCGGCTTTGGTGAGCGTCATTGTCAACTCGAAATAGCGCAAGGCGGTTTGCCAGATGCGGCGGGTAAATTGCGGAATGTCACCGCGATTTGCCAACTACAAGCAACTGCTATTGACGAAGCGTGGCGCCGAACTTTTTACGCGCAACGGCCAACAAATGGGCCTCCGTCGCCGCGATGTCAGCGTCCGTCAAAGTGCGGGAAGTATCCTGCATAAGCACCAGAATCGCAAGGCTTTTCTTGCCTTCCGTCAGCCCGGAGCCGCGATAGACGTCGAAGAGCCGGATGGCGTCGACGTGGGGTGGTTTTGCGTGGGCAAGGGCGTCGAGCAGGGCCTGCACGGGTACCGTCTCGTCGACAACCAGCGCCATGTCCCGCCGTACGATCGGGAGGCGGGAAACGGGCTTGCCGACCGGCATCGGCAGCGCGGCCAAGGCGTCCGCGGCGAGTTCGAATACCACGGGCGCCCGGGGCAGGTCGAAGTGCCGGACGAGGCGCGGATGCAACTCGCCCATCCAGCCCGCAGCGACGCCGTCGATGGCGACGGAAGCGCAACGACCCGGATGCAGCGCCGGGTGCTCCGCGGTTTCGGTCGTGAGGCGGCGCGGCGCGACCAGTGCTTCGAGATCGCCCTTGACGTCGTAGAAATCGACGTCGCGCGCGGGAAGTCCCCATTGCTCCGGTGCCGCCCCGCCATATGCCAGGCCGCCCAGGCGCGTCGGTTGCGCATAGCCCGCCGCCGCATGATGGAACGTGCGGCCCAGTTCGAATATGCGGACCCGGGACTCCTTGCGATTGAGGTTCGATTGCAGCGTCTCGAGCAAGCCGGGCAGAAGCGACGTGCGCATGACGTCGCGCTGACTGGCGATGGGGTTCAGCACCCGCACCGGCCGGCCTTGGGGTGAAATGAGGGGCGAAATCGCCGCTTCCACGGCGGAATCGACGAAGCTGAACGTGACGATCTCCTGCCAGTCGAGATCGGCGAGGGAATGTTTCAGCGCAATGGGTGAACGCCGCGTCTCGGGGTCCGGCAGCATGTGCTGCGCGTGCGCCGCGGGGCTTGCGGGAATGGCGTCGTAACCGTGCATCCGCGCCGCTTCCTCGATGAAGTCTTCCTCGATGGCCAGGTCGAACCGGAAGGAGGGTGGCGTGACGACGAAATCGGCCCCCTCGCGCGTAAACGCAAACTTGAGGCGCGTGAATGCGGCGGCGATCGTCTCGGCCGGCAGCGCTACGCCGAGGACCTTCGCGACGCGCGCGGTACGCACGCGCACGGGATCGCGTCTGGGCAGGTCATCGTTGGCGATGGCGTCGGTCAGCGGACCCGCGTGGCCACCGCAAATTTCCAGCATCAATTGCGTCGCGCGCTCGACCGCGCGCGCGCAGCCGGCGAAGTCCACACCACGCTCGAAGCGGTAGCCGGCATCACTGGCAAAGCCCAGGCGGCGCAACTTTCCCTGAATCACCGCGGGATTCCAGAAGGCACCCTCGAGATAGACGCGGGTCGTGTCGTCGGCGATGCCGGAATGCTCGCCGCCCATGATGCCGGCGAGGCCGAGGGGCTTCTTTTCGTCGGCGACGAGCAGCAATCCGGGTTCAAGTTCCAGCACCTGGCCGTTAAGCAAGGTCAGTTTCTCGCCGTCGCGCGCGAAACGCACGACGACATCGCCATCGAGCAGCCGGTCATCGTAGGCGTGCAATGGCTGACCGAGTTCGAGCATCACGTAATTCGTGATGTCGACGACGGCGGAGATGGCGCGAATCCCGGAGCGCTCGATGCGTTGTTTGATCCACGGCGGCGTGGGCGCTTTCGGATCGATGCCGTCGATCAGTCGCGCGACGAATCGCGGACACGCTTGCTCATCCACGACGCGCAGGGTGCGCGACCCCTTGAACGTGACGGGCGTTGGCATGGGGTCAGGAAGGCGAAAGGGCGCGCCCGTGATCGCCGCGACTTCGCGCGCGATGCCGGCGAGCGACAGGCAGTCCGCGCGGTTAGGCGTGAGTTTCAGCGTGATCAGCGTGTCGTCCAGAGCCAGTGCGTCACGCAGCGAGGTTCCCGGCGCGAGCGAGGAGTCGAGCACCATGAGGCCGCTGGCGTCGTCGTCCAGTCCCAGTTCCTTCGCCGAGCACAGCATGCCGCGCGATTCGACGCCGCGCATCGTCGCGCGCGTGATCGCGAGTCCACCCGGCAGCGTGGCGCCTTCCAGCGCACAGGGCACGGTCATGCCTGCGGCCGCGTTGGGGGCGCCGCAAACGATCTGCAATTTCTCGCTGCCACCGGCGTCGACGCTGCAAACGCGCAGGCGGTCGGCATCCGGATGCGGCGCGACCTTCTCGATCCTGGCCACGACAACGTGCGAAAACGGCGGCGCGGCGCGCGCCGTCTCTTCCACTTCGATGCCCGACATCGTCAGCTTGTCGCATAAGCCTTCCGTCGACAGCGGCGGATTGCACAGGGTGCGCAGCCAGAGTTCGGAGAATTTCATGGTCGCGGCCGCTTAGGCGAACTGGCGCAGGAAGCGCAGGTCGTTTTCATAGAACAGGCGCAAGTCATGCACGCCATAGCGCAGCATCGCCAGGCGATCCGGCCCCATGCCGAACGCGAAGCCCTGGTATTCCTCGGGATCGATGCCGACCGCGCGCAACACGTTGGGATGGACCTGGCCCGCGCCGAGGATCTCGAGCCAGTCGTCGTCACCGAAGGCCATGTCGATTTCCGCCGACGGTTCGGTGAACGGAAAGAATGACGGCCGGAAGCGCACCCTCATGTCGTCACGCTCGAAGAAATTGCGCAGGAATTCGGTGAGCGTGCCCTTCAGGTCGGCGAACGTCACGTCGCGGTCGATCCACAGTCCTTCGACCTGGTGGAACATCGGCGAGTGCGTGGCGTCGCTGTCCACCCGGTAAACCCGGCCTGGCGCGATGATCTTGATCGGCGGCTTGTGCGCTTCCATGTAGCGGACCTGGATCGGCGACGTATGCGTGCGCAGCACCATGCCGCCCTCGACGTAGAACGTGTCCTGCATCGAGCGCGCGGGATGATTTTCCGGCGTGTTCAGGGCGGTGAAATTGTGAAAGTCGTCCTCGATTTCCGGACCGTCGGCGACCGCGAACCCGAGCGAACGGAAGAGTGTCTCGACACGCTCCTGCACTTTGGTCAGCGGATGCAGGCCGCCGCGACCGCGGCCGCGACCGGGCAGCGTCACATCGAGCGCGTCGGACGCGAGTTGTTGCGCAAGCTTCGCTTCCGCCAGCGCCGTGCGGCGCGCTTCGAGCGCGGCCTCCAGCGCCTGCTTCGCGTCGTTGATTGCGGCACCCGCTGCCGGACGCTCGGTGGCCGACAATTTGCTCAGGGCTTTCAGCAATTCCGTCAGCGCGCCGGCACGGCCCAGGTATCGCGCCTTGGCATTTTCCAGCGCGGCCGGATCCACGCACTTGTCGAATTCCGCGCGGGCCGCCGCGACAATGGCTGCAAGGTCGTTCATGATTTAAGTAGGGTCAGACTCGACTTTCGGCGAAGGCGAGACCTGTGTCCAGTTGATCATGGAAAGTCGAGTCTGACCCTACTTAAATCGTTCAAAAAAAAAGGGAGGCGGGTCGCGCCTCCCTTCATTTCGCGGACTCGATCAGGCCAGAGAGGACTTGGCCTGCTCCGCAATTTTTGTAAACGCAGCCTTGTCGTGCACCGCGAGATCGGCCAGCACCTTGCGATCGATTTCGATCGAGGCCTTCTTCAAGCCGTTCATGAACGCACTGTACGTCATGCCGACTTCACGCACGGCGGCGTTGATCCGGGCGATCCACAGGGCGCGGAATTCGCGCTTCTTCTGCCGGCGGTCCCGATACTGGTACTGGCCGGCCTTCATGACCGCTTCCTTGGCGATCCGGAACACGCTGCTCCGGCGGCCGCGGAATCCCTTGGCCTGTGCCAATACCTTTTTGTGCCGCGCGCGAGCGGTTACACCACGTTTGACTCTGGGCATGGTTCGCTCCTTACGCGTACGGCATCATGGCCTTGACCGAGTCCATGTTGGTGCTATGGACGGCGGCGCTGCCACGAAGCTGACGTTTGGTCTTGGTCGATTTCTTGGTGAGGATGTGGCGCTTGAACGCCTGCGAGCGCTTGATCGAACCGCTTCCGCGCACGCGGAAGCGCTTCTTGGCGCCCGACTTGGTCTTCATTTTCGGCATGACACATTTACTTTCTATTTGCTGCCCTCGGCGGTGCTCTCCGCGGGTTGCGGCGGAGAGGCTTTGGCGGGCTTGGCCGCACCGACTTCAGGCTTGGGTTGTGGATGCTTCGCTACGATCACGGTCTTCTTCGGGGCCAGCAGCATCACCATTTGCCGGCCCTCCAGCCTCGGCCACGACTCGACCACGCTATGTGGTTCGAGATCATTCCGAATTCGTTCCAGCAGGCGCACACCAAATTCCTGGTGCGCCATTTCGCGCCCGCGATAGCGCAGCGTGATCTTGGCCTTGTCGCCTTCACCCAGGAACCGGATCAGGTTCCGCAGCTTGATCTGGTAATCGCCTTCGTCAGTTCCGGGCCGGAATTTGACTTCCTTGACCTGGATCTGCTTGAGCTTGAGCTTGGCCTCGTGCTGTTTCTTCGCTTCCCGGTACTTGAATTTGCCGTAATCCATGATGCGGCAAACCGGGGGCTTGGCCGTCGGCGCGATCTCGACCAAATCGAGTTCCGCCGTTTCGGCCCTTGCCCGTGCATCGGCAAGGGAAACTATTCCGAGCTGCTCACCTTCTTCACCAACCAAGCGAATTTCGGGAGAGGTGATGTCCGCGTTGATTCGCTGATGCTTGTCGAGGGCTATTGTGGATTCTCCAATGACGACAAAAAACGGCCATGCCCCGAGGAGCGCGTCTGGCCCCAATTAACCAATTAATCCTGGAAAATCAGGGCGTTATCGACGCGCAGCGACCTCGTTTCGGAGGCGCTCGAACAAGGCATCCAGGGCAAAAGCCCCGAGGTCCTCGCCGCCGCGGGTACGCACGGCCACCGTTTCGGCTTGCATCTCCTTATCGCCGACGATCAGCTGATAGGGCAGTTTTTGCAAGCTATGTTCTCGAATTTTATAGGTTATTTTCTCATTACGCAAATCGGCCGAGGCCCTGAATCCGGCGGCCTTCAGCGCCCCGACGACCTGTTCGGCGTAGGCCGCGGCACGGTCCGTGATGTTGAGCACGACCGCCTGCTGCGGGGCCAGCCACAGGGGCAGGGCGCCGGCGTAATGCTCGATCAGGATGCCGATGAAGCGCTCCAGCGAGCCCACGATCGCACGATGCAGCATGACCGGCACCTGGCGCGTGTCGTCCGCGGCGACGTATTCAGCACCCAACCGGCCGGGCATCTGGAAGTCGACCTGCATCGTCCCGCATTGCCATGAACGGCCGATCGAGTCCTTGAGGTGGTATTCGATCTTCGGGCCGTAGAAAGAACCTTCGCCGGGAATCTCCGTCCATTCCACACCGCATTCGCGCAGTGCATTGCGCAGCGCGTCTTCGGCACGGTCCCACGTCGCATCGTCGCCGAGTCGTTGCGCCGGGCGCAGCGCGATGTTGATCACAACGTCGCCGAAGCCGAAATCGCGGTACACGGCCATCGCCAGCTGGT
>JAYTIR010000416.1:0-5326 GCA_043731765.1 Burkholderiales bacterium | reverse complement strand
ACGCGCCGCGTCAAGGGGTGCGCTCTCCTCGTAGAAGCGGCGGGCGAGGCGCGACTGGCTGTTCACCATCGGATAGGTGCCGAAGTTCAGTTCCGAAATGCCGATGCGTGGCTCCCGCGCGGACTCGTCAGGCAGGCTCGCCATGTAAACGCGATCCGCGGCAAGCGCCAATTCGAACAGCGTTCCCGCAAAACACGAGCCGGGTTCGACCAGCGCGAACAACGTGCGCGACGTGACGTCCAGCCGCGCCAAGGTCCGGCGCAGGAGGCCGATGGTTTCGCGGACGAGCCAGTGGTCGCGCCATTGCAGCAACGTCGCATCGATGGCGAGAATCGACTGCGCATCACCCTGCGTTTTCATGAGCCACGTGCCGATGCCCGGTTCGTTGGTCCGCAGCGACAGGATCGCATCGTCCAATTCGCGCGCCATCGCGATCGGCCACCACGTTGCACCCGCGGCTTCGATGCCGGCGATGTCCGTGGGTTGCGGGAGCGCGGGTCCGCGCACGGTGAATGTGGCCGTGCGCCTTCCTCTATCAATGGCCACGTCGACATGCTCGTAGTGATAACCCGAGTCGTCGACACTGCGTTGCAATGGCGTGAGCGCGACGCCCTTGCCTTCGGCGGGCCGGTCGCTGCCTTTCGCCAATTCGTGCGCGCGTGCCTTCACGGCGTCGGCGAACTGCGCGGGCTTGACCACGGCGTCGACCAGCCGCCAATCCTTCGCCTTCTGGCCGCGCACGCCCTCGTTCAACGTGCAGAAAATGTCGGCCAGGTCGTGTCGCACGTGACGCTTGTCGGTGATGCGGGTCAGGCCGCCGGTTCCCGGCAGGACCCCAAGCAACGGGACTTCAGGTAACGCGACGCTCGACGAGCGGTCATCGACCAAAACAATTTCGTCGCACGCGAGTGCCAATTCGTATCCGCCGCCCGCGCAAGCGCCATTCACGGCGGCGATGAATTTGAGGCCCGAATGGCGGCTCGCGTCTTCCAGTCCGTTGCGCGTTTCGTTGGTGAATTTGCAGAAATTGACTTTCCACCCGTGACTCGAAAGCCCGAGCATGAAGATGTTGGCGCCGGAACAGAAAACCCGCTCCTTGGCGCTCGTCACGACCACCGTGCGCACCTCGGGATGTTCGAAGCGGATGCGTTGCACGGCGTCGTGCAGTTCGATGTCGACACCGAGATCGTAGGAATTGAGTTTGAGCTTGTAACCCTCCCGCACGCCGCCGTCCTCCGCAACGTCGAGGGCCAGTGTGGCCACCGGTCCGTCAAAACCGAGCACCCAATGCTTGTAGCGGGAGGGGTCCGTTCGGTAATCGACTTTCAAATCATCGGACATTGCGGTTCTCCGAATTGTCCATTCGCCAAAGCCGCGACTTTGGAAAAAATGCACAATAATGCATTTTAATGCCCGTGTAAAGAAATAAAATGCATTTTAATGGTCCGAAATTCAAGCTTCCTGCGGGATACGCTGCACCACGCTCGCACGTAGCTCGGCATAGGCGTCGGACAGTGTCTTGCCGCCAGTGTCGAAAGTAACGTCGGCCTTGGCATAGAACGCCTCGCGGCCGGCCAGGATTCGCTTCAGGTCATCCATCGCCTCCAAATTGCCGGCCATGGGTCGCGTGTCGCCTTGCGCAACCACGCGGTTCATATGGTCCTCGGGCGAGGCGCGCAGCCAGACCGTATAGCAATGGGAAAGGAGCAATCCCAAGGTCGACGCCTCGGACACCAGTCCCCCGCCGGTCGCAATCACGGCCTTGGGGAAGGTCGCGACGGTTTCCTCCAGCGCCCGTTGTTCATAGCGGCGGTAGGCTGACGAGCCATAGAGCGAATGAATTTCGTGCACGTCGCAACCGACGATTTGCTCGATGACCCGGTTGAGTTCGACAAAGGGAAGCCCGAGGTCCTCGGCCAGCATGCGGCCAAGTGAGGACTTACCCGCACCGCGCAATCCGATGAGGGCGATCCGGCCGGAACGCGACGGGTCCGGATGGCCCGCGCCAAGCAAGTCGGCCAGCGCGAGTCGGGCGCGCTGCAACGTTGTTTCGTCACGGCCGCGGAGCAGTTGCCGTATGAGTACCAGTTCGGGCGAGGCGATGCCGTCCTGGCCGACCAATTCGGACATCGAGCAATTCAGCGCCTGCGCGAGCTGCCGCAGCAGCAGGACGGATGCGTTGCCGGTCCCGGTTTCCAGATTGGCCAAATGTCGTTCCGAGATTCCGGCCTCCCGCGCCAGCACCTTTCGGGTCACTCCGCGCCGCGAGCGCATCAGCCGCACCCGCTCTCCGAGGACGAGCAGGAATGGCTCCTTGGCGGCGTTGATTGAGGCGGGTTCAGTCATGTCGTCAGGGGTGAGGGCTACGAAAATGCATTTTAGTGCTTGCCAAGCGGAATTGTCATGAATTAAAGTACCAGACATTGGATCGTTGCGCAATCTTTATCCTGTGGCGTCAATCCCGGGTGATCGGCAGCGGCAGAATGGTGGCGGCCGGGGCGTTCACCCGGAAAAATAAGGCATCCGACGCGAGAACGCACGGACGGATGGGGGAGGACGCAATGAGCGCACATGGCACGCCGCCGCCGGAGCGGTTCAATTTTGCCCACGACATCCTCGAGCGGAATGCCGCGCGCGGGCGGAAGCCTGCATACATCGACGACGTCGGAAGGCTCACCTATGGCGAACTGGAAGCGCGCGTGCGGTCCGCGGCGGCGGCGTATGTTGCTCTGGGCCTTCGCCGCGAAGAACGCGTCCTGCTCTGTTTGCACGACACCGTCGACTTCCCGGTGGCGTTCCTGGGTGCGCTGTATGCGGGCATCGTGCCGGTCGCGGTCAACACGCTGCTGACGGCGGACGACTACGCCTACATGCTGGCGCACAGCCGCGCGCAAGCGTTGTTCGTCTCCGGCGCGCTGTTGCCCACGTTGCAGCAGGCAATGACGCGTGGCGGTCACGACGTGAAACACATCATCGTGTCGCACGCAGTTTCGAGTTCCATTGGCTCGCTGCCCGAAGCGGCATTGGATTTCTCCGAGTGGCTCGGATCGGCGGGCGCCATGCCGCGGCCCGCGGATACGGCCGCCGACGAGATGGCGTTCTGGCTCTATTCGTCCGGGTCCACGGGGCGTCCCAAGGGAACGGTGCACACGCACGCCAACCTGCATTGGACGGCCGAGCTCTACGGCAAGCCCGTCCTCGGACTCAACGAAAATGATGTCGTGTTTTCCGCGGCCAAGCTCTTCTTTGCCTATGGCCTTGGCAACGCGCTCACGTTTCCGCTGGTCGTCGGCGCAACGACCATCCTGATGGGCGAGCGGGCCACACCCCTTGCCGTGTTCAAGCGGCTCAAGCAACACAAGCCGACGATCTTCTACGGCGTGCCGACGCTCTATGCGGCCATGTTGTCCTCGCCCGAACTCCCGCAGCGCGACGATGTGGCACTGCGCCGCTGCATATCCGCGGGCGAAGCGCTGCCGCGCGAAGTGGGCGAAAAATTCGCGGCGCGTTTCGGCTGCGAAATACTGGACGGAATCGGCTCGACCGAGATGCTGCACATCTTTCTGTCGAACCTGCCCGGTGAAGTTCGCTACGGCACGACAGGCAAACCCGTGCCCGGATACGACGTGGAATTGCGGGGCGAGGATGGCCGGCCGGTTGACGTCGATGTAATTGGCGACCTGTTCATCCGCGGACCCTCCGCCGCGCTCATGTATTGGGCAAGCCGCGAGCGCACGCGCGCGACGTTCCAGGGGGAATGGACGAAAAGCGGCGACAAATATACGCGCGGAGCTGATGGCTACTACACCTATGCCGGCCGCAGCGACGACATGCTCAAGGTAAGCGGCCAGTACGTGTCGCCATTCGAAGTCGAGGCCGCGCTGATGCGGCACGACGCGGTGCTCGAGGCGGCGGTCGTCGGCAAGATCGGTGACGACGGACTCACCCGCACTCTTGCATATGTCGTGCTGAAATCGGGCCAGAGGGGTGACGCGCTGCTGGCCCAGGCGATGCAGGCGTTCGTCAAGGACCAGCTCGCTCCCCACAAATATCCGCGCGAGATCCGATTCCTGGCGGAACTGCCCAAGACAGCTACGGGCAAGATCCAGCGCTTCAAGCTGCGCGAAGGCGAGGCGGGTTGAACGCTCGCGCGACCTCCGCGATGGAGCCCTCGTTCGCCGAACTGGAAATCGAAGGCCGCGTGCAGCGGCTCGAATACGCGTGGATCAACGCCACGCGCACGGATGCGCCCCTGATCGTCTTCCTGCACGAAGGCCTGGGCTCGCTCGCGATGTGGAAGGACTTTCCGCAGGTGCTGTGCGCAGCAGCGGGACTGCGCGGACTGGTGTTCTCACGCTATGGATACGGACGCTCGACCCCGCGACCGGCGGCGGAGAAATGGCCGGTCGATTTCATGCATGCGCAGGCCAAGGACGTTTTGCCGGCGTTTTTCGCCCAACTCCGCGTTGACGACCCGCCGTGGCTGTTCGGGCACAGCGACGGCGGTTCCATCGCGCTGCTTTACGCCGCGGCGTTTCCCGCGCGCGTCGCCGGACTTGTCGTGGAAGCGCCGCATGTATTCGTCGAGGACGTCAGCGTGGCCAGCATCGAACAGGCGCGCGTCGCGTACGCCGCGACCGATCTGCGGCACAGGCTGGCGCGTTTTCACGACGATCCCGACTCCGCCTTTCGCGGCTGGAACGACATCTGGCTCGACCCCGCCTTTCGCGCGTGGAACATCGAGGACTGCCTGCCGCGCATTCGCTGTCCCTTGCTGGCCGTGCAGGGCGAGGACGACGAATATGGAACAATGGCGCAGGTCGACACCATCGCCCGGCTGGTTCCCAACGCCCGTCTGCTCAAGCTACCGGCATGCGGGCATTCGCCGCACCGCGACCAGCCCGCGGCGCTGATGGGGGCCGTCGTGTCCTTCCTGCGCGAGCACGCGCGGGCCGGCGTCCACGCCGTCTAGCGCGTATTGCGATCAGGCGCGTGCGGATTCCGCCGCCGCCGTCTCGCGCAACCGGAAGCGCTGGATCTTTCCGGTCGCGGTCTTCGGCAATTCGTCGATGAATTCGATCCAGCGCGGACACTTGAAGTGCGCGAGCCGCCTGCGGATCTGCTCGCGCATCTCGTCGCCCAGCTGCGCCGAACGGGAGATTCCCGGCCGCAGGATCACGTAGGCCTTGGGCTTCACCATCAGGTTCTCGTCGGGATGGCCGATGACTGCGCATTCGAGCACGCGCGGGTCCTCGGTCAATGCCGACTCGATCTCGGCCGGGGACACCCAGATGCCGCCGACGCGAAGCATGTCGTCGTTGCGGCC
>JAYTIR010000415.1:0-9869 GCA_043731765.1 Burkholderiales bacterium | reverse complement strand
GGCGTCGATCGCGGAACGGATGGATTCACGCTCGCCACAAAGCAGGGACCGGTCCGCTGCGCGTCGCTCGTCATCGCAACGGGCGGGTTGTCTGTGCCGAAGATCGGCGCGACGCCGTTTGGCTACCGGATCGCGGAGCAGTTCGGGTTGGCCATCGTGCCACCGCGCCCCGGCCTCGTGCCGCTCGCGTTTGCGCCGGATGCGCTTGCGCGATACGGCGATCTCTCGGGAGTTTCAGTCGATGCTGAGGTGTCGTGCAACGGCGGACGTTTCCGCGAGAATCTGCTGTTCACGCATCGAGGATTGTCGGGCCCGGCGATTCTTCAGATCTCTTCGTATTGGGACGGCCGCACGCCGCTGTCGATCGACCTGTTGCCGGGCGGGGACGCCGCGCAATGGCTGTGTGCGAAGGTGGCGTCGCAGGCGCAACTCCCGACGCTCCTCGCCGAACGCCTGCCCAGGCGCTTTGCGCAGCAATGGTGCGCGGCGCACGGAGCGGTGATGCCAATGAAGCTACTGGGCGAAGCGCGCCTACGGGACATTGCGGCCCAATTGCACGATTGGCGTGTGCTGCCCTCCGGCACGCTTGGGTATCAGAAGGCCGAAGTGACCTGCGGTGGTGTTGCAACGCGCGGCCTTTCCTCGAAGACGATGGCCGCGGCGGATGTGCCCGGCCTCTACTTCATCGGCGAAGTGGTCGACGTCACGGGCTGGCTCGGGGGCTACAATTTTCAATGGGCCTGGGCATCCGGGCACGCAGCCGGGCAATTTGTCTAGTCGACCGATCGACTTGTCCCAGACCCGCAGTTCGGCATAGCATTCACCGCTTCGCTCGCCATTCGCCAGGAGTTCCCGTGCCCGTTCGCTTTCTCGTCGCCGCAGTCGCACTCTGTTGCTCCATGTTTGCCTCCGCACAGGTAAAGATCGGCCTCATGGTCTCGGCCACCGGCCCTACGTCGGCGATCGGCATTCCGCAGAAGAACACCGGAGACCTGTTGCCGAAAAAAATCGGCGACACCACGGTGGAATACTTCCAACTCGAGGACGGCGGCGACACCACGCGTGCGGTACAGAACATCAAGAAGCTGGTGCTGGAAAACAACATAGACGCCCTGATCGGCCCCTCGACGACGCCGAACGCCTTCGCCATCCTGGACGTGATCGCCGAGGCGAAGGTGCCGATGATGGCGACGGTGGGCACGTCGTCGGTGGTCGAGCCTCTCGATGCAAAGAAGCGCTGGGTCTTCAAGACCACGCAAAACGACGACCTCATCGCCGGCGCGCTGCTGAAGCACATGGTGAAGAACGGCGTGAAGACGATCGGCTTCATCGGTTTCAACGACCCGTACGGCGAGAATTGGTACAAGGTGTTCGGCGCGATGGCCGAGAAGGCGGGCATCAACATCATGGCCAACGAGCGTTACGCGCGCACCGACCAAAGTGTCACGGGACAGGTGCTGAAATTGATGGCGGCGAAACCGGATGCAGTGCTGATCGCCGCGGTGGGCGGCCCCGCGGTGCTGCCGCAGGCCACGCTGTTCGACCAGGGCTACAAGGGGCGGGTCTACCAGACGCATGCCGTGGCGACGGAGGATTTCATCAAGCTTGGCCGCGAGAAAGTCGAAGGGACCGTGCTCGCCGCGGGACCAATGTTGGTGATCGACGAAATTCCGGATTCGAACCCGACGAAAAAAGTGGCGTTGGCCTATATCGCGGTCTACGAAAAGCAATTCGGCGTACGGCCGGCGACCTTTGGCGCCAACACCTGGGACAGCGGCCTGCTCCTAGAACGCGCGCTGCCGGCTGCGCTCAAGGCGGGCAAGCCGGGCACGGAAGCGTTTCGCAGCGCGTTGCGTGATTCGCTGGAGCAGGAGCGCGAAGTGGTCGGGACGCAGGGCGTGTTCAACATGTCGGCCACCAACCACAACGGCATGGACGAGCGCGCACGCGTACTGGTCATCGTGAAGGACGGCAAATTCCGGTTATTGACTGAGTGATCACCACGATTCGCGCGTTCCTGCCATGCGCCTGATCGGAATCCTGCTCGCGGCCGGCCGCGGCGCACGTTTCGGTGGCGCAAAGCTGCTGACGCCTTTGCCGGTGGCTGCGCACGGTGTCGGTGCGGGAACGGCCATCGGCGTGGCGTCCTGCCTGCACATGCTGTCCGCGCTGCAGGAGGTCGTCGCCGTCGTCCGTCCGGGCGATTCGATTCTCGCGAGCCAATTGCGCGCGGCCGGGGCGCAGGTCGTCGAATGCGCGCGCGCGGACGAAGGGATGGGAGCGAGCCTTGCGTGCGGCGTCGCGGCCGCGGCGGCGGCGGATGGCTGGATCGTGGCGCTCGCGGACATGCCGTGGATTGCGCCCGCGTCGATTGCCGTGGTTGCAGATGCGCTGCATTCGGGTGCCGATATCGCCGCAACTTCGCATATTGGTGTGCGCGCGCACCCGGTCGGCTTTGCCCGTCAGCACTACGCTGCGTTGGCAGGGCTTTCCGGCGACGAAGGTGCGAAATCCGTCCTGAACGCGCATCGCGACCGCCTGCGACTCATCGAAGTCGCGGACAGTGGCGTATTGCGCGACGTCGACACGCCCGCCGATATCGCCTGAGAGTTACTCTTCCGACTCCCGCTGCCAGAGATCGGCCTGGCGGTCGCGCCCGTGGCGCCGCTCTTCCTGGGTCCGCCACCAGGACCGCAACTGCGCCTCCGGCAGCGGCCGTGCAATGAGGTAGCCCTGCGCTTCCTCGCAGCCGTGTGTGCGCAGGAAGTTGAACTGCGCGGCGGTCTCCACGCCCTCGGCAATGCAGCGCAGCCCGAGCGAATGCGAGAGGGCGATGATCGCCAGCGTGATCGCCTCGTCGTTGCGGTTTTTTTCCAGGCCGTGCACGAAGCGCTGGTCGATCTTGACGCCCTGGATGGGCAGCCGCGCAAGGTACGACAGGCTGGAGTAACCGGTGCCGAAATCATCAATGGTGATGGACACGCCCATCTGCTTCAGCTTCATCAGCGTGGCCACGGCCTTTTCCGGGTGGGTGATGATCACGCTCTCGGTGATTTCGAGGTCGAGATGCTGGGGCGCCAGGCCGCTTGAAGAAAGCGCTTCCTCGACAATCGAAAGCCAGCTGTCATGCTGCAGTTGTTGCACGGACAAATTGACCGACAGGCGCAGCGGCATGTCGAGACGGTGCCATTGCATGACCTGCCGGCAGGCGTCGCGCAACACGCGTGCCCCCAGCGCCTGGATCATTCCCGACTCCTCGGCAATCGGAATGAACTCGGACGGGGAAATCACGCCGCGTTCCGGATCCCGCCAGCGCAACAGTGCCTCGACGCCGCACGCGCGACCGGTCTTCATCTCGATCTGCGGCTGATAGACGAGGAAAAACTCGTCGTCCATGAGGCCGCGCCGCATGTCGGTCTCGAGCTGCAACCGCAGCTGCACGCGCGCATTCATGTCGGCCGTGTAAAAGCGGTAGGCGTTGCGGCCGGCCTCCTTCGCGGCATACATCGCCGTGTCTGCCTGCTTGATCAGATTGCCGCCATCGGGCGCGTCCAGCGGGTACATGGCCACGCCAATCGAGCAGGTGAGTGTCGGCATCTGGTCGGACAGGCGGAAGGGTGCCAGGAATGATTCGCGCACGCGGGTCAGCACGGCCATCACCTCGTAGGCAGCCTGTTCCGGGTCGAGGCCGGGCAGCACGACGACGAATTCGTCGCCGCCCAGGCGCGCGACCGTGTCGCTTTCGCGCACGGCGCTGATCAGCCGCTGCGCGATTGCCTGCAGCAGTTGATCGCCGGCATCGTGGCCGAGCGTGTCGTTGATGCGCTTGAAATGGTCGAAGTCGAGGAACAGGCACCCGACGTGCGTGCCGTCGCGCTGCGCCAGTGCGAGGATCTGCTTCAACCGCTGGTTGAGCAGCGATCGATTCGGCAGGCCGGTCAGGATATCGTGCTGCGCGAGCTTGTACGCATGCGCGGTGGCGACTTCCAGTTCCTTCGTCCGCTGCGTGACCTTGTCCTCGAGCGTACGCTGGTAGCTGGCGACCTCGGACTGCGATTCGCCGAGTTTTTGCGTCATGTGGTTGAACGTATGGGTCAGGAGGCCCAGTTCGTCCGACGAGTGCGCCGGCACATACACGTCGAGGCGTCCGGCGCCCACGGCGCGCGCCGCGCGCATCAGTCGATGCATGGGCGCCACCAGCCGCCTGGTGAGCAGGAGCGTGGCGAGGATGGCGACGACCAGCAGCCCCAGCACGACGGCGATTGCGCCGACCATCTGCTCGCGGAAGAGGCGGCGCTGCACATCCTGGGTCATGCCTAGACGCAGGTAGCCGATCGGCGGGTCCTCGACCTGCCCCTTCGGGCCCACCGCCCGGGAAATTTCGTTCGCCGATACGTCGGCGGTCACACGCGGTTTGGCGACAAGTGCCACAAGCTCGATGTAGCGTTTGCCGCCGATCGTGACGTCGTGGACGGTGACGCGCGCGGAGGTCGGCGGCGATTGCAGCAACTCGAGCGGCGGGAGTTGCTCTTTTGCGAGTCCGGGACCGAAGCGGCGCTCGACCAGGACGTCGCGCTTGCTGTCGAACACGCTGGCGTAGGCGACTTCGGGATCCGCGCTCACACTGTCCAGTATCTGCTCGAGATAGGCCCTGTCCGAAGTGTAGAGGCCATATTCCGCGAGTTCGGCCATGACGCCGAGAATCATTGCGCCCTGGTTGCGCAGCCGCTGTTCGCCGTCGCGCCATTGCTGCGCAAACTGGAACACCGATATCGCGACCGCGGTGAGGAAGATGAGTCCGACTGTCAGCAGGTTGAGCTTGGTAAGCAGGCCGATCCGCACCGGAGGCAAGTTCAGCGTCGAGACCGTTTCGCCGGCGAGCGGGGACAGGTGACGACGCAGGCGGTTGACGATCTTCATGGGCATACCGGGTTCAGCATTCTCTGTGCCAGGGAATTCGCGACAGGATTGCGCCCAAGGCTTGGCGGGAGCCGTCCAAAGGTGGCCGGGCGCCAAAAAGTCGTGGACGTAGCGTCACGTCATTCCACCGAAACCGGGATCTTGCCGATCCTTGCTTGCCATTCGCGGGGACCCGTGTGGTGTACAGACGTTCCCCGGGAATCGACCGCGACGGTGACCGGCATGTCTTTCACCGTGAATTCGTAGATCGCTTCCATGCCCAGATCGCCAAAGGCCACTACGCGCGAGGAACGTATCGCCTTCGACACGAGATACGCGGCGCCTCCGACGGCCATCAGATAGGCCGCGCCATGTTTGCGGATCGCTTCGATCCCGACCGGTCCGCGCTCCGCCTTGCCGATCATTGCGATGAGCCCGGTCTTCGCCAGCATCATCTCGGTGAATTTGTCCATGCGCGTGGCCGTGGTGGGGCCGGCGGGTCCGACCACTTCGTCGCGCACCGGGTCGACGGGCCCGACGTAGTAGATGACGCGGTTCGTGAAATCCACGCCCTCCGGCAGCGAATCGCCTTTGGCGAAGATCTCGGCGATGCGTTTGTGCGCGGCGTCGCGCCCGGTGAGCATCTTTCCAGTGAGCAGCAATGTTTCACCCGGCTTCCAGGTCGCAACCTCTTCGCGGGACAGTGCGTCCAGGTTGACGCGCGTAGCTGACGGGGACGGCGTCCAGTGCACATTGGGCCACTGCGCGAGGTCAGGCGGGTCGAGCTTCGCAACACCGGAGCCGTCGAGCGTGAAATGCGCGTGGCGAGTCGCCGCGCAATTGGGGATCATACCGACCGGCTTTGACACTGCGTGCGTCGGGTAGTCCAGGATCTTCACGTCGAGCACCGTGGACAGGCCCCCCAGGCCCTGCGCGCCGATGCCCAGGGCATTGACCTTGTCGAAGAGCTCGATGCGCAGCTCCTCGGTCTTGTTCGCGGGTCCGCGCGCAAGCAGCGCGTGCATGTCGATGGGCTCCATCAGCGCTTCCTTGGCCATCACCATGGCCTTTTCCGCCGATCCGCCGATGCCGATCCCCAGCATTCCCGGCGGACACCAGCCCGCGCCCATCGTCGGCAGCGTTTCCAGCACCCAATCGACGATGGAGTCCGAAGGATTCAACATCACGAATTTCGCCTTGTTCTCCGAACCGCCGCCCTTGGCTGCGATCTTCACCTCCACGGTATGGCCGGGGACGAGATCGAAGTGGATGACCGCGGGCGTGTTGTCGCGCGTATTCGTCCTGGCCCCGGCGGGGTCGGCGACGATCGACGCACGCAGGCGGTTGTCCGGGTCCATGTAGGCCAGGCGCACGCCCTCGTTGACCATTTCGGCCAACGCCATCGTCACGCCGCTCCACTGCACATCCATCCCGACCTTGACGAACGCGACGACGATGCCGGTGTCCTGGCAGATCGGCCGATGACCTTCGGCGCACATCCGCGAATTGGTGAGTATCTGCGCTATCGCGTCCTTGGCCGCGGGCGATTCCTCGGCGCGATACGCGGCACCCAGCGCCTCGATGTAATCCTGCGGGTGGTAGTAGGAAATGAATTGCAGCGCGTCGGCGATGCTCTGAATGAAATCCTGCTGGCGGATCGTGCTCATCGTCGGACTCGAGAGAATGGGTCGGTTCAGGCAACCTGAAAGTCTAACATCCGGGTCAGGGTTACCCTCCCCGAAGGCGTGGCAGCGGGATGCGAGGTGGGCATGGCGCATGCGGGCCACGCGATATGTCGATGAGCGGGTTTGTCCTGCGTCATTGCGTTCGCAACCGCGGTTTGGTTAGACTCACAGGTTCGCACAGTGCCAATAAGACCAGTCGCAGTTCACGGAGGAGAGCGCCCCATGTCGTCCGATATCGAGTCGGTCCTGCAGGAAACCCGCGTATTTCCGCCTGCCGAGGCCTTCGTCAAGCAAGCGAACGTCTCCGGGATGACTGCCTACAAGGCGATGTGCGCCGAAGCCGAGCGCGATTTCGAGGGCTTCTGGGCGCGGCATGCGCGCGAGAACCTGCTGTGGCACAAACCGTTCACGAAGACACTGGACGAGTCGAACGCGCCATTCTTCAAATGGTTCCACGACGGCGAAATGAACGCCTCGTACAACTGCCTCGACCGGCACCTCACCACACAGCCGGCCAAGGTCGCGATCATTTTCGAAGCGGACGACGGCACCATTACCAGGATCACCTACAAGGAGCTCTACCACGAGGTCTGCCGCTTTGCGAATGCGTTGAAGGCAAGCGGCATCAAGACCGGCGATCGCGTGTTGATCTACATGCCGATGTCGATCCAGGCGGTGGTGGCCATGCAGGCGTGCGCACGCATCGGCGCCACGCACTCGGTGGTGTTCGGCGGCTTTTCCGCCAAGAGCATCCAGGAACGCGTGGTCGACGCCGGTGCGGTGGCGATTGTCGCCGCCGACGGCCAGTTCCGGGGCGGCCGCGAGATCCCGCTGAAAAAAGTCGTCGACGAGGCGCTTGCGCTGGGGGGCTGCGAAGGCGTCAAGACCGTGTTCGTGTACAAGCGCACCGGTTCCGCGACCCCGATGCAAGCAGGGCGCGACGTGTGGTGGCACGATGTCGTCGCGAATCAGCCGGACACCTGCGAGCCGACGTGGGTGAACGCCGAGCATCCGCTGTTCATCCTCTACACGTCGGGTTCCACCGGCAAGCCGAAGGGCGTCCAGCACTCGACGGGCGGCTATCTGCTGCAAGCGATCATGACGATGAAATGGACGTTCGATTACAAGCCGAGCGACGTCTTCTGGTGCACGGCCGACGTGGGCTGGGTCACGGGCCACACCTACATCGCGTACGGACCGCTCGCATGCGGCGCGACCGAGATCATGTTCGAGGGCGTGCCGACCTATCCCGACGCGGGACGCTTCTGGAAGATGATCCAGGACCACAAGGTCACGGTGTTCTACACGGCGCCCACCGCCATCCGTTCGCTGATCAAGGCCGGCGGCGACTTGCCGAAAAAATACGACTTGTCGTCATTGCGCATCCTTGGAAGTGTCGGCGAGCCGATCAATCCGGAAGCGTGGATGTGGTACTACCAGACGGTGGGCGGTTCACGCTGCCCGATCGTGGACACGTGGTGGCAGACGGAAACGGGCGGCCACATGATCTCGCCGCTGCCGGGCGCCACCCCACTCAAGCCCGGCTCGTGCACGTTCCCGCTGCCCGGCATCATCGCCGACATCGTCGACGAGACCGGACACACGGTCGAATTCGGCAAGGGCGGCATCCTAGTCATCAAGCGCCCGTGGCCGGGGATGATCCGCACGATCTGGAACGACCCGGAGCGCTACAAGACGAGCTACTACCCCGAGGATTTTCACGGCAAGTATTACCTCGCGGGAGACGGCGCCAGCCGCGATCTCGAAGGTTACATCCGGATCATGGGCCGCATTGACGACGTGCTGAATGTCTCTGGACATCGCCTGGGCACGATGGAAATCGAATCCGCGCTGGTGGCCAATCCGCTGGTCGCGGAGGCGGCCGTCGTGGGCCGTCCGGACGACCTCACCGGCGAAGCAGTGTGCGCGTTCGTCGTGCTCAAGCAAACACGGCCCGAAGGCGCAGAAGCGGACAGGATCGCCAAGGTATTGCGCGACTGGGTGGCGAAGGAAATCGGCGCGATCGCCAAGCCGAAGGACATTCGTTTCGGCGAGAATCTTCCCAAGACGCGCTCGGGCAAGATCATGCGCCGATTGCTGCGCTCGATCGCCAAGGACGAGGAGATCAAGCAGGACACTTCAACGCTGGAAAATCCGGCGATCCTCGACCAGTTGAAACAGGTGAACTGAGAGGTCAACCGAGAAATCAACCGTGAGGTCGACCGAGGAAGAGGGTCAACCGTGAACTGCGGACGCGGGGCCGCGACCTTGTCACGCGACGGGCGGTGCGGTTTCCTGAAATGACGGCCGCTTCGCGAGCTTGTCCGCGAGCCGGGCCAGGTTGGGATAGTCGCGCCGCCAATCAAGCTCGGGATACCGCAGGTCGAGGTAGCCCAGTGCGCACCCCGTGGCCAGGTCCGCGAGCGAATACGACTCGCCGTTGCACCACGACTTCTCCTCGAGTTCGCGCGCAAGTTCGGCCACACCGGCGCCGATTTTTTGCCGCTGGCGGTCGACCCAGCCCTTGTTCTGTTGCTTGGCCGGCCGCCGCGACTCCAGCACGATGGCTTGCGTGGCGTCGCAGATGCCATCGGCGAGCGCTTCCCAGCGCTTGACTTCGATGCGCTGCCGGTTGGGCTCCGGAATGAGGCGCGAGACCGGGCTCACCGTGTCTATGTACTCGACGATCACGCGCGAGTCGAACAGTTGCGTGCCGTCATCGAGCACGAGCACCGGCACCTTCCCGAGCGGACTCCATTCGTGCACCGGATTGCCCGGTTCCCACGGCGATGCGTCCACCATTTGGTACTCGATTTTCTTTTCGGCGAGCGCGATGCGCACCTTGCGCACATAGGGACTCGTTGGCGAGGCGATCAGCTTGAGCACGGGCAGGTAATTTCAATCAATGACGGAGGAAAATTATAGCATCGCGGCCGGTCGCGGCCGGTCGCGACCGGTCCTGAGCGTGCGTAACGAGGCGGCGGCTGCAGGGGCGCCGCGTGCTACACTTGAAGCGCCTCCCGCGAGCGACTGTACTTGACTGCAGCGCACCCGACTGCTGCTGCACCCGACTGCCGTGCGCCCAACTGCCGCATCGTGACCGCCGACGCCGATTTCCCCGCACTCGCCGCACTTTCGCCGCTGGATGGCCGCTACGCCGGCAAGGTCGCGGCACTTCGAGAGCAATTCAGCGAATTCGGACTCGTGCGCCATCGTGTGCGCGTCGAAGTGGCCTGGCTCCTGGCACTTTCCGATGAGCCGGCCATCCCGGAGGTGCCGCCATTT